>JALQTG010000153.1 GCA_023264075.1 Crocinitomicaceae bacterium | reverse complement strand
CAAGGACTTATTTTTGAAGAGTAATCTGTTCCAAGAAGTCCGTTTCTTGTGCGTTTATAGTCATCGATATTTTGCGTTTGAAAAAAATAATATTTTAAACGCTCCTGCGCAGCCATTTCACCACCTTGATAGGGAAATACTGTTTTCGGGTGATGAGATGCCCGAGAAGATCGAATTGTATGGAATACTTCAGGGGAGGATGGAAGTGATTTAATAACTTTAGTGTTGCTTTGAAAATCTGGAAGTAGTTTCTCCACTTTTTTCCTAAACCCAGAAAAACTTTGGGGAAACTCTTGGAAGGAGAAACTGTTAGGATGAACTAGGAAATTTCCGTCATAAGCCATTATTCGATCTTTCTGAATTTTCTGTACAATGATTGACTCAACAGTTCGTTCTTCTGTTGCGTATTCCAGTTGGAAGCTGAGAGTAGCATTGTATTTAGCGACCAGTTCAGGCAACATTTCTTCAGGTTTCCCATAAAGAACTAGTAAATCGCTTCCTAACTTTCTGTATGCAGTCTGTAATTCAGATAAATGGTCTCTTAGGAAAGCCGTACGATAAATACCGGTTTTGCGAAATCCCCAATGAAGATGTTTGTACGTGCGCGGATCAATAAAATATATTCCAAAGTGATGTTGTACGCTGTTGAGCTTATTGGCAAAGGGTTGGTTATTCACCCTTAGATCATTTCTAAACCAATGAATATGTGTTGCACTAGTTGACATGAATTTGGCGTATTTGTTCCGCAAATTTCTTTGATTCTGAAGATTTTTTGATGCGGTGGATGGTCTCTGTGGCAAATTTACCACTCGCTTCAACGTCACAAATGGCTTCAGGGTAATGTTGTCCAAGGTGAAAATCCTCCATCATGCATTCTATGGGAGTCATTTTCCAAGGCTCTCGGGCAAAAATAGCGGGTAACTTAGCTAATTCAGGCACCCATTTTTTTATGAATAAGGCGTCTGGATCGTGGTCTTCGGCTTGCTTAATTGGATTGTAAATACGCAAGGTGTGGTAACCAACTGTTCCAGCTTGCATTTGAATCTGCGGGAAATGAATTCCGGGTTCAAAATCTAAAAACTGTTTGGACAAGTGATCTGCAGCTTGCTGCCAAGGTTGTTGCAAATTATGGGTCCAGAACGACACGAGCATAGCACGCATTCGAAAGTTCAAATAACCTGTAGTATTAACACAACGCATACACGCGTCAATAAGTGGGATTCCAGTTTGACCTGTTGTCCAAGCCTCCAAATAATGGTCGTTTATGGTTGTTCTTATGATGTTATATGCAGGGTTTTGGTTTTTAAACTCCATGTCACATTCTGACTCAAATTTTTGGATAAAATGGCAGTGCCAATGTAGACGAGACATAAAATTTTGGAGGTTTCGATTTCGAGGTAACTCGCGCATCCTGAGAGCTGTAGATTGAGTAACCTCTCTAATTGAAAGAACACCCCATGCAAGATAGGGCGATAAACGACTACAGTAGGAACGACTCATCAACGGTTTGGATATGTTCTTACTATAGTATGTATAGCGCTTAGAAAGGAAGGTACGCAACAGCTTTTCTCCGTTTGACCTTCCACCTCGCTGCATGGAGTCATCTTCTTCAGAAATCGCTAAAGAGGGTTTAAACGAATTAACTAGTTTATTGCTTGTTTTTTGGAAGTTAAGCGCTGAAATTGGCACATGTACTACAGGGGAATTCATAAATCGCTCCCAATCTTTATTCCATCCGTTTCTGTTTCTCCTTCCACGAGTTATGGCATTTTGAGGGTATTCAACCCAGGAAAGTCCTTGCTTTATTATCCAATCTCTAACCGCTTTATCCCGGACGAATGTAGTGTGAATTCCTATTTCAAGGTGAGAGAATAACTGAAAGGCTCCGTGTTCCTCATATAACATTTGTAATATGCTTCTTATTTCTCCTTGGAGGACACTGATTTCTGCATTATGAGGAAGAAGTTTTTGCTGCATCTCTGCAATACTTTCAAGCATAAATTTCCAATGCCGATTTGAATAGTGTTCAGAATTGATTAATTCCGGTTCTATGACAAATAGCAGTATGGTTGGCCGACCATTGCTGATGGCCTCCCTCAAGGGGGCATGGTCCGAGAGTCGCAAATCCCTTTTAAACCAAACTACATTTTTCATAGTGCTTAAACAGTTGGCATCTAATATTGTGCTTTAGGGGAATGTCATCCATGCGATGATTTGGAAATTTTATTACTTTTAATCTGAATTCAGTTGGAAATGAAACACACCTTAGATCGATTTATTAAACATATTGCTTTAGCCATCGTTATTGCATCTGGATTAATCATGTCGTATATAATTTACGAGCTATCACTGACCAAGGAATCAATCGGGACATCTCTGGTGAACAAGGTAGTTGATCGGACCCACCATGAGCTCAAAGACTTCTTTGTTCCAGTGCAAAATCTGCTTGTAACAGCAGCAGCACAAACAAAGATTCAAGGTTATCACACCATGGACACCTCCGACTTTAATCAACTTTTTATTCCAGCCATTCAATATTTCCCTCACTTATCCTCTATGGGTATTGCTGATGACCAGGGGTATGAATATGATATCATAAAGGATTCCTTGGAAGGTCGTTGGTTGACCAGGATTGTGGATATTGAAGAAAAAGGGATGATAGAACGATGGTATTCATTTACAGTAGATGATAATTACCAAAAGAAGCGCGATTCTTGCTGGGAGAGCTCCCTCCATGAGGATCCGCGTTCACGCCCATGGTTCACTGGTGCTGTGGGAAAAGAGAATGAAGTTTTATTTTGGACAGACCCCTATGAATTCAATCGCACGGGAGAAGTTGGAATAACAGTCAGTAAATCATGGATGGATATTTTTGAAGACACACATCGCGTAATATTAGCCTATGACTTGTTGTTGTCAGACATTTCATATTTCACGGAACATTTGTCGCCTACGAAGAGCGGTGAAGTGATTATATTGAGCGGAGACTCTAAGTATGTCATTGGAATGCCGCAGAGCACCGTGAATGAAAATCATTACGAGGACGAGGAGGATGGAGTTCAAGGGTTGATTCTGCTTGAAGATATTCATCATCCTGAATTTTTAGAAATTGTAAAACATGGTGAAAACGATGTTCCATTTTCTTTTGAATCAAATGGCCGTGTCTGGTGGGGTGAGCAAAAACGCTTTATGTTGAATGATGAGCAATCATTTATCATCATAATTGCTTTGCCAGAAGAAGATTTTTTGGCAGAAATTAATGAATCTCAACGTTTAATGGCCGGCGGATTTTTAGGAATTCTATTGCTATCTGTTTTAATACTAAGAAGTCACAATCGACAACATAGGCATCGAGTAGTATTAAGTGAGAAAAATGTTGAAATCACCACTCAAAAAGAGCTGATTTCTGCAAAAAACGCAGAGATTATGGATTCAATTGCATGTGCGCGTAGAATTCAGACAGCAATATTACCCCCAATTCGCTTAGTAAACTCATATCTGAACAATTCATTCATCTTGTTCATACCAAAAGATATTGTAGCAGGAGATTTTTACTGGATGGAACGCCGGTCTGATAAAATATTATTCGCAGCCGCAGATTGCACTGGTCATGGAGTTCCAGGAGCTATGGTAAGTGTAATGTGTCACAACGCCCTGAACAGAACCGTCCGAGAGTTTGGCCTCGAGAGCGCAGCAAATATTTTGGATAAAACACGAGATCTCGTGATTGAAGAATTTTCTAAGAGTGAATCTCAAATGCGTGATGGAATGGATATTTCACTTTGTGTACTGGACTTAAGCAACAAGAAACTTTCTTGGGCTGGAGCCAATAATCCATTATGGATTATTCGAGATGGAGAGCTTTTAGAGTATAAAGCAGATAAACAGCCGGTAGGGAATCATGTCCATAAGAAACCCTTTACCAAGCATGAGATACAATTATTTGAAAAAGATTTCATCTATGTATTTACCGACGGGATTCAAGATCAGTTTGGAGGGCCGAAAAACAAAAAATTCAAACTCGCTCAATTAAGAGAAATGTTACTAGAAATTCATAGGTTACCGGTGGAAACTCAACATAAAAAGATTGTCGAACGTTTTGAAAATTGGAAAGGAGACAACGAACAAGTTGACGACATATGCTTAATTGGCGTCTCTATTTAGTATATTCGCCTCCAATAATGATTACTTGCTGAATTGAAAATTATGGCTTTAGATAAAAATGGAATCGCTAAGCGAATTGCGCAGGAACTAAAAGACGGATGGTATGTGAATCTAGGAATTGGTATTCCTACGTTGGTTGCCAATCATATTCCAGAGGGAATTGAAGTAGAATTCCAATCAGAGAATGGAATTTTAGGAATGGGGCCATTTCCTTTTGAAGGAGAAGAAGATGCCGATCTGATTAACGCCGGAAAACAAACCATTACTGCACTTCCAGGGGCGGTCTATTTCGATTCTGCTACGTCGTTTGCTATGATTCGAGGACAACACGTTCAACTCACGGTGCTCGGCGCTATGGAAGTCGCTCAAAATGGAGATATCGCCAATTGGAAAATTCCTGGAAAAATGGTGAAAGGTATGGGTGGTGCGATGGATTTAGTAGCGTCTGCCGAAAATATCATTGTTGCGATGATGCATGCCAATAAAAAGGGAGAATCGAAAATCTTAAAGACATGTTCGCTACCCTTAACAGGTGTAGGTTGCGTTAAAAAAGTAGTAACCGATTTGGCCGTTTTAGAAATAAAAGATAACTCTTTTCATCTAATCGAAAGGGCTCCGGGTGTAACGGTAGAAGAAATTATTGCGTTGACAGAAGGAGACCTTGTCGTGCCAGCCGTTGTGCCTGAAATGAATATCTAGCCATGTTTAAAAAATTATCGATACTAATTCCCGCATACAATGAAGGGCCAACCATACATGTAATCCTTGAAAAAGTGAGTGAGCTCGTGCTTGATCATGGAATCCAAAAGGAGATTATTATTGTGAATGATTGTTCCACCGATAACACTGTGGAAAGAGTAAACGCATTCATACAAGCGCATCCTGAACTTGACATTCAATTGTTTTCACAAGAGAAGAACAAAGGAAAAGGTGCTGCCATTAATCGGGCTATTCAAGAATGTTCTGGTGATTATTTAATTGTGCAAGACGCCGATCTAGAGTATGACCCAGAAGAATATAATTTATTGATTAAGCCGGTTTACAAGGATAATGCAGACGTTGTTTACGGCTCTCGTTTTATGGGCCACCACCCTCACCGTATTTTGTTTTATTGGCATTCGCGAGGAAATAAGTTTTTAACGAACCTAAGTAATATGATGACCAATCTGAACTTGACGGATATGGAAACATGTTATAAACTTATCCGAACGTCAATTGCGAAAAAAATAAATATTAAGGAAAATCGTTTTGGTATAGAGCCAGAAATTACGGCTAAGTTGGCAAAAGTAAAAGGGATTCGAATCTATGAAGTAGGGATTTCTTATTATGGTAGAACGTACGAGGAAGGAAAAAAAATCGGGTGGAAGGATGGTTTTCGCGCGATATGGTGCATCTTCAAATACAAATTCACGAATTAGACGATTACTTTCTACGTTTTTTAAACAGTGCGTGGTATAAATTGCGGTAGGCAAGAGAAAATTCGAGTGAACCACCGCTGTGGGTATTCCGTAATGGGGAAGTTGTAAAGTCGTAGGACACGCCAAATTGAAAACCTTTTAATTCTAACATAAATGCCGGTGCTATCGCGTCCCTGAATCGCGCATACAAACCAAAGCCAACATAAGCATCTTGCTTGAAGGTGGTTATTTTGCCGCCAGTGTTCATCCGATAGCGCATCATCAGCCCGAGTAACGATTGATAGTGGGGCCCTTGTATAAACTGAACAAAGTTTCCATCAATTGTCCATTGTGAACCCGCTAAGTCTTTTAAGATCCCCGTATGAACTACAAATTTTCGGAGTAATGATTCATTGACTAACCCAAAGTATTTTATGTCGGGCTTATTGGCGTGATAGACTGCAGCACCTAATTGGAAGCGAAACTTCTCGTCATGCCCAAATTTGGTTTGCTTGTTATCGTATTGGTAGTTGATTCCAGCAGAAATGTTGAAGTACGTGTCCGATTGTAAGCGATTCGCTTCTAATGAAGGTAAATCTTGATTAAACTCACTACCGGTCCATTGGTTTTCGAAATATAATGCAGACATGTTACCTCCTCGGTTTCCGATTCCTCCTTGAATTCCGGTAGATAATTGGTGTCCATTCCCCACTGGGAGTATTCCTGAAACACTTAATTGTCCTTGTCGCGTTCCAAATTTAGCATCTCCCCCTACATCATTCCATAAGAAAATGCCTACTCCTAAATGAGCTTTGTCATTTGCTCTGGGTTTAAAGAGGTTGATGTCTGCGCCAACTGCAGTCGTCATAAACTGGGTATTTGATCCTAGCCATTGGTTGCGATGATTGATAATAACGCGTTCCCATCCTTCATACACTCCTGTAATCGCAGGGTTGATCCAAAGGGGCGTTTGTGCTGACTGGGTAAAATGAATGTCTTGCGCACCAGAAAAGCAACTGTACATCGACGCAACGAGAAGAAGAAAATGGTGTTTCATTATTACCGAATTAAAGTGATGTTGCCTGATTTAGTTTCTTTCAGTCCGTTGAGGTAGGTGATATCGATAGCATATGCAAAAACACCAGTGTTCAAGGGCTTATTGTTAAATGTTCCATCCCATTTCATTCCAGGATCGCTACTTTGTAACACCACATTTCCCCAACGGTCATAAATGGTAATTGTGAAAGTCAGTACGTCTTCTCCAACGAATGGTTTTAGGAAGTCGTTGTTCCCATCGCCATTCGGAGAAAATGCATTTGGGAGATGTACAGAATTACTCGCATATCCAATTTCTAGTGGTCGAAACACTGCAACGACGCGATCGTTCCCTTGAAGGTCAATGGCATTAGTGTCGTTTTCAATAGGAGCAAGTAAAGGCCCTAAATCATATTCCCAATGATCGAATTCGAATCCTACGTTGGCACTGGCCTTTAAAAGTGTTTCAATATTTCCAAAATAAGAGGCTGTCCATGGGTATGTTGGTGCCCAAATGGAGTTGACCATCACTTCTCCTGCTCCTGGAGGTTCTACATCAATAATTAAATCAAAGGGTCCAACTAGGTCGTAGCAATCCACAAGGCCGGTATTGATTTGTTGACAGCGTTCCAAGATAAAATCGCGCAGTTCCTGAACAGCAGTTGCATAACCCGCTTCCGTACCGCCCCAAAGAGCGATTTGTCGGGGCATTTCTGAAGCGAAGGTGTTGAGCATAGAGTCCAACAACGGAATCGAGTAATCACACGAGAAATACGTATTATTTAAATCAATGTATCGTGTTACATAATATTGGTTGACAATAGGCTGCTCATCAATTAATTTGATCAATATGTCCGTGTGACCTTGCCCCCCTGGATTCGGTAAGTTCTCAGCATTACAAGGGTCCGCGTTAGGAGATTCGTCTGGAATACTCGTATAATTAACGTAGTGACCAAAGGAAGCATCCATATCCCAAAGCGTATACCGCCATTTCTTCTTCGTTTCAGCAGGGTTTCGCCCTCTCCACCAAGCGGTATTCCAGTTTAACCAGTCTTTGGAGACGATGTATGAGTTCAACATAAAATAATCTGCTAATGACCGCCAATTGTACAAACTATCTACATAATTGAAGTTCGCTGGGTCACTCATGTTGTTGGTCATGATAAAATTGCGCAAATTATCCCAAGAAATTTGTGCTTCTCCTTGTCCGTATTCTTCCCAAGTTGCGCCCCAAGTTTTTAAGAAGTGCAAGCCCGTTTGATTGTTTCCAAAATATTCACTTTGATTGTAATAATGTTCGGTAAATTGATGGTCATCATATTTTTCTCGAATTTCATATACTCCGTGATAAACTCCGTTAAGATACAATACGCATGGCCGCCATGTTCTTTCGTCTAGCAAAAGGTCAGCTTTTTGTGAAAGTGTTTGGACAAAAGCATCTCGAATGTACGCACCATTCGCAAAGGGATAATTATCATTGGCTCCCGGTTTTAATATCAGCCGCTTGAAACGTGTTCGCGCTTCAGTAGGAAAAATTTGATGCCGGATCGCATCTCCATCACCGAATTCGTCGCGCGCTATATAATCGAAGCCACGCTGATCATACGCCCAAGAGTCATTTCCGTGCTTATTGAAAGAACCATAGGCCGCATCAATAAATGAACCGTCTTCTTCAAAGAGTTCGAAGGATCCATTGGGTTCAAATGCCCCGCCATTGCCATTTACTAAAAGATCTGTAAGACCTGCCCCTGCAACAGAGACAACGGGAACCGTATGAGATTCATCAATGAAGAATGTATGTGTTGTAATATGACTTTCTGTTGCTGCTCCGAAATTTTTGGCGCGTAAAACAGTTGTATTCGATATGTTGATTGGACCTGAATAAAGCGTGGAAGCCGCAGTTGGTTCATCCCCATTTAAGGTGTATCGAACAGTACCACCAGAAGGCACTGATATCTCAACGGATTGAGGCCCCGTGTAGAAGCCTGGTGCAAGCGAAAATATACACGAAGGCATATAAAAGTCTTGTGCTCCTGTATTTGGTGCATTTGGTGTAGGAGTTGTGAAGAGTTTCCAATCTGAAGCACCATCAGTGGAACGTCCGATGGAATGTCCTTCTCGGGTAATTTTATTTGCTAAGTGAACGCTGTCCGCAAATGCCCCTGAGGGACCGCTTAACATAACAACTTCTCCTATTGTTTGTGTAAGTTTAAAGTTGGTGTGTAGCTCATTTCCAACCTGTGTATTCCTTCCGGAACAATGCACCATGACTCTTTCTCCAGGATTGACTGTAAGTGTTCCGATTTGGTACTTTGTAATGTTATTTGGGTTATCGGTAAGATAGAACCCTGTTAGATCAACAGCCGTTCCGCCAACATTTAACAATTCAATCCAATCTTCATTTCCCCCAAAAGAGTCGGCGTACGTTCCTCTATTCGAGCAGGAAACTTCATTAATAACAACTTGAGAAAAAGAAGAGAACACCCCCGTAAAAAGGAACGCAAGTAAAAATATAACCTTTATCATCTGTTTCAATATTAACTGATATATTAAGTAATACTAAGCAAATTTCAACAGAAGACCTAAAAACAGCCTGTAAAGTTGCACTATGCGGAGTTAATTTTCGTAATATTACGGTAACATAAGATTAAATATGGTATGATGAAAATAGGAATTATTGTAATCCTGACAGGGGTATTTTTTCTAGGCACTGCTTGCAAAAAAGTAGAGGGACAGGGAGGTACTTCTGCAATCTCTGGACGCATTTATGTGCAAGAATATGATGCTTTTGGTGCAATTATTCAAGAGTATTATGCCACTGATGAACGCGTATTTATTTTGTATGGAACAGATGACGATATATACGACGATGACTTTAGAACGAGTTTCGACGGGTCTTTTCAATTTGATTTCTTAACCAAAGGAAACTATCGCATATTTGCTTATGAAGATTGCGCTACGTGTCCATCAGGAGAAGCACCTGTTATAAAAGAGGTCGTAATCAACGAGAATAAATCAACAATTGTGCTTCCAGACATCGTTATTCGTAAATAAGTGAAACTTCTGATTTCCATTTGTTTGTTCTGTAGCTTCTCAGTAATGGGACAAAATCGGTTATGGTGTTCCTCGGGTATTCAAACTACCGTGATGGACAAGAAAGTACGTTTGGGGGCATCATTTTCCGCGCGAATGTACAGTAATACGCGTTGGGACAAATTTTTTCCAGAGGTTTCGGCGCGTTATAATTTGTCTGATTACTTTAAGCCAAGTGTTGATTATCGATATGTGATCAATCAGCAGCGAAACGGATACCAAATTACCACAGGTCATCGTATCAACATAAATTTTAATACTCAGTTCGAAGTAAATCGATTCGATTTAAAAATGAGGGTGCGCTTTCAGTATAAATTTAATACTGCGATGATTGGTGCGACAGACTATAGTTATGATGCTGATTTTGATAATGCAATTCGTCTAAAGCCAGCATTAAAATACAATATTAAAGGAGGCAAGATTGACCCGCTTTTAGAAAGTGAGTGGTACTATAACACGGCTAACTCTCCGTCGGGAAAACAATTCACGAAATATCGCTTCGGAATAGGCGTGGACATTAAACTTCCCAATGAACATATGTTAACACTGAAATATCGCTACGATTATGAATTCAATATCGCTAATCCTCAGCGTTTCCACATTCTAAGCTTGGAGCATGAATACAGCTACAAACCTAAGAAGAAGAAAGGAAAAAAATCGCGTATTTAGAGATTACCCTTTGTGTGGGACAACCCTTAGTCCGATGTCAAGGACTTCTGAGATAACATTTTGTTGCGTTGCCTGCTCAATCGTAAACGTGTATTTTCCTTTAAACGGAAATGCTTGCGTGCGATAGATTAATTTATTTTCAATGATAGTTCCAGACGCTTTGCCTATCCATGAACCGTCAGGACGGGCAATGTTAATTCTTTGCGCAACTTTTGACGTTACTCCGTCGGGCGCTTTTGAATAAATATATACCCATAAATTGCTGTACCTATAATCGGTGGTTGTGCGCAACGTGATTTCGAAATCAAATGGGCGCAACGTGTCTTCCACCTCCACTTCAAAAACAACTTGTTCCCCTTGCTTCCATGAGTTTTCATCAAAAACCTCTACTTGGTCAAACAAAGTATCGTTCGAACAAGCAGAGATTAGTGTGATGATCAATCCAATAAGTAAAAAGAAGCTATTCTTTTGTGTCATTATTATTCTCGTTCGGGTTGTTCGGGTTGTTCGGATTTCTCCGCTTATTCCGGTTTCTATTATTGGGTTTAGGTCCGCGGGCTTCTCCATCTTCCTTGGTTTGATTTGCTTGAGGCTTTCTTTCCGTTTGCGGTTTGTTATCTCGGTTTTGAGGCCGCGGCTTCTTTTTCTTTTTTCGCTTCTTTTTGAAAACATCATCGAAGCGACTGAGATCGTCTTGTCCTACTACATTTGTGTAATCTTCCACCTTAGGAACCACAACTTCCTCTTTGAAATCCTTCAAATCCATTGGGTTTTCTTTCGCTTTATTCAGCTTGATTACTTCAGCAACTCTTTCAGGAGTTAGAGCAATCATACCAGATGCACCGGGCTCATCGGATTCATAGATGTACCACATGAGACGTTTGAAAACGTCTGTTTTAATGTGAAAAGCAGAGCCTTTCTTGGTGTAGAGCTTTATGTTTGTAGAGGGGAATCCTTTTACCGCCTCTAAATACATATCTAATTCGAAATTCAAACAGCATTTTAACTTACCACATTGACCAGCAAGTTTTTGCGGATTTAAAGAAAGTTGCTGATAGCGTGCTGCACTGGTAGAAACTGAACGAAAATCGGTTAACCATGTAGAGCAGCATAATTCTCTTCCACATGATCCTATTCCTCCAAGTCTTGAAGATTCCTGACGGGCACCAATTTGTCTCATTTCTATACGAACACGAAAGGTGTCCGCCATATCTTTAATTAATTGGCGAAAGTCAACCCTTCCATCAGCGGTGTAATAAAAAGTAGCTTTCGATCCATCACCCTGAAACTCAACATCCGAGATTTTCATCTCTAAGTTCAAGCGTATCGCCATTTCTCTCGATTGGTGCATGGTTTCATATTCTCTACCACGCGCAGCAACCCATTTGTTCACATCTTCTTGTGTGGCTATTCGCAAAATTTGTCGCGCTTCATGCGGCTTGAAATTTACCGCTTTTTTTTGTACCTGTATTCTGGCTAATTCACCAACTATTGAAACTACCCCGACATCATATCCAGGTGAGCTTTCTACAACAACTACGTCCCCAACATTTAATGAAAGTCCTTTTAAATTACGATAAAATGCCTTTCTACTGTTTTTAAAACGTATTTCAAGTATATCAAATTGACTTTTTCCAGAAGGAAGCTGCATATTAGCTAACCAATCGAAAACGCCAAGTTTGTCACATCCGCCCGAACTACAGGTTCCGTTATTCTTGCAACCGCGTGGCGTTCCACCACCGGTGCTACAACTAGAACATCCCATAGTTTAATTTTAATTCTGTCAAAGTTACTAAATCTTGCAGAACGTTGCTATGAAAAAAATAATTTTTCTAGCCAAATGTGGGGAGATGTCACGTAATTTATTGATTACCTTTGCTGGGTTGTATGGATGAATTTAAAGAACTTCTAGTAAAACGATTTGGCGCTCATCGGGTGCATGATTATATATCGATACATGCTGATATAGAACTGATTAGGCTTGAATTAGAGTTATCATCATCTCCTGTAACGATAATCTTGACAAATGGACTTCGGAATTATGCAATGCCTGTTCCTGAAAAATTTAGTGAACAAGAGCACATTGAGTTATGTTTTTGTTTGCCCGGTTATTGGGACTTGTCGGCAACAGAAAACGACAACATGCAATGGCCATTGAGATGGTTAGATAAATTGGCCAAACACTTGATTGACAAAGGAACATGGTATGGGCCGGGTCATACATTTGCCAACGGGAATCCACCTCAACCTTTTTCACAAGTGATGAAGCCAAATCATTTGATATTACTAGAACCGATTAAACTGGAAGAACATCTATCTCCGCTGCATACCTCAGAAAAAACGATTCATTTTTTAGCCATAGTTCCAATTTATGAACAAGAATTTGATATTAAAATGGCTAAGGGATTTGGTAAATTCTTACGAAAGTATAGGGCGCGCAACGGAAATGAAATAGTAGATGATTTTAGAGAAAATATTTATGCGTCCCGGTTTCGTGTTTTTTAGTCTTGGCAATGGGCTATGAGATAGCTTTTTTTAA
This sequence comes from Crocinitomicaceae bacterium, assembly GCA_023264075.1. Classification (GTDB taxonomy): domain Bacteria; phylum Bacteroidota; class Bacteroidia; order Flavobacteriales_D; family Crocinitomicaceae; genus JALQTG01. Next base: position 6,927 of record JALQTG010000153.1, on the reverse strand, counting down.
TTTTTTTCGCTGTTGATACTTTAAAATTGCATTGCCGAATACAGCACCCACGATAATAGAAGCACCGATATAGAACCAAGTACTAAGTTCTTGATGTTCTCCCAAGAACAAGGCCGCTAAACCTAGTGTATAAATAGGTTCCATATTGATACTTAATGTTACAGTGAAGGCTCCTAGAAATTTAGTGATTTCAACCGTAATTAAAAAGGCTACTGAGGTGCAGATAATTCCAAGAAAGAGAAGTAAATAAATGTCATTGGATGAAATAAGTAGATTGTTTAATGTGAAGGAAGGACTCAAGAGGAGAAAGAGACTCATGACTACCGACGCACTAAACATTTCGTATAGGGTGATTTTTGAGGCTGTTACATCTTGAATAAGGCGTGCGTTGAATACAGAAAACGAAGCGGCTAGAATTGCCGAAAGAAGTCCAAATGCGATTCCTATCATGTTTTGCTCGCCTGTAGTGTTGCCGGTAATCAGCAAGATTCCACCAATTATAATCACGCCTAAAACGAGTTCAGACCAAAGAAATTTTCGCTTCATGATGAGTGGTTCTAACCAGCTTACATGAATAGTTGTAGTGGCTAAACAAATTATTGCCAAAGAAGCAGTAGACTCTTTAATAGAAACGTAGAACGTAAGCCAGTGCAAGGCAACTAATACGCCAACTCCAAGAGTCTTCCAAGCGTTCGAACTGGATTGAATAACGAGTTTCCGTCTCAAGATGATTAAAAAAATCAATAATGAGAAGAATGCAATGATCACCCTATACCAAACTAAGACAAAGGCATCTGCTTCAATCCATTTCCCCAGTATTGCTGTAAACCCCCAAATGAAAATGATGAGGTGCAACGTCAATTGATATTTTAATTTTCCCCACATAAAAAATCCCGACCATTGTTGGCCGGGATAAATGTATTCTTAAAATTAATTAGTTCAACTAAAAAAAGTAGTAGAAAGTTGAACTTCTAAAAATATTGATTACCTATTTTTTGTATTTCTTTTTAGCGGATTTAAGCTTCTTTTCGAGTTTGGCTTGTTGCTCATCCAATTTGGCATGTTTGGTTTTTAATTTAGCCTGCTCTTCTTTGGCTTTAGTTACATCAATTTTCCCCTTCTCAATTTTCTTGTCCAGCTTTTCTTGATCTTTATTTAGGCTCGCTCGGCTTTTATCAATTTTCTCTTGAGATTTTTTGATGCTTTCTAATTCAGCTTTATATTTTTCTTCTGCCTTTTGAGCTTTTTCTGCTTCTTTTTGAGCTTTTTCTGCTTCTTTTGCTTTTTCTTCCGCTTCTTTTTTAGCCTTTTCTTCTTCTTTGGCTTTTTTCTTTGCTTCGTCAGCGGCCTTCTCTGCTTCTTTCTTCTCTTCTTTAGCTTCGGCTTCTTTCTTTTCTTGCGCCTCTTTCAATTTTTCCGCTTCTTTTTCCGCCTCTTTTTCAACTTTTTTTGCGTCTTTTTCGGCTTGCTTCTTGGCTTCTGCCGCAGCCTCTTCTGCTTTCGCTTTTGCTTGTTCTTTTTCTAATTGTTCTAATTGTTGAAGACGCTGTTTTTCTTCCGCCTCACGTTGCTTCATTTCCGCCTCTTTTTCCTTTACTCTGCCTTCAACAGCTTTTTCCGTTTCGGTGGATATTTTTTCCGTTTCTTGAAGCGTTTCTTGCGTCTTTTTTTCTGCTTCAGCAGCTTGTTTTTCTAAGTTTTCACGCTCTTTTGCTGCTTCTTTCGCTTGTTTTTCACGCTTTTCTTTTTCAGCTTGGGCTTTTTCCGCCTCTGTTAAGTATTTTTCTGTATTGCCTTCAGATTTTTCAATCTGACTTTGGATTTTATCTTCTGTCTTCTCAATGCTTGTGCTAATTTCTGTAATAATGGTTTCGGTTCCTTTTACAAGAGAAAAATCATACGTACTTCCATTTTTAAGTAGCAATCCATTCATTATTTGGGTTTGATAACCTTCCTTTTTGAGCTCTAAAATTACTTGCCGGTTATTATAGTCGGCAACCGAGATCTTTGCTTCACCTCTGTTGTCGGTATTTGCGGAACCCAAAGTTTTACCATCTTGTATAATATTCACTGTAACAGCACTTACAGGCTCTCCAAGATAGTTCACTTGAACGCCAATGCTAACAGCTGAGAGGAGTTGGTTATTCACGTTAGCAGGCTCAATAGTGCTGTTGAATCCCAATGCAGTTGTTGAACACAAGGATCCTGTTAGTAGGATTGTAATGTATGTTTTTTTCATAGTCTCATTTTTGTGATGCCTAAGCTACTTATTATTATTCATTTTAAAAAAAATTACTAATAAATTAACAACGTATCAAGTGCGTTTAATTCTCAACAGGACGGCTTTATGGGAATATACTTGACGTATTTTTTTTCTTTTGGAATTTATTGTACCTTGCTGAACTAATTTACTACATATGAAGTACCTATACGTTGTTTTGAGCTCTTTTCTTTTGAGCACGTCAGGAGTTTTTTCCCAAACTTTCGCAGATAATACGGCACAGTTGTTTTACGATAATTGTGCTACGTGTCACAATCCAAATGGTATCGCTCCTTTCTCAATTATGAGTTATTCTGACGTGGTAGCCAATGCAGGAATCATTTATGATGCAATTGCTCAAAAGACAATGCCACCTTGGCCACCTCAAGAGAGCTACGTAGGGTTTTCTCATTCGCGTGCGTTGGAAGAAACAGAACGTACGTTATTATTAGACTGGATGACTTCGGGTATGCCAGAAGGGAATCCAGCGAACATTCCGGCGCCTCCAGTATTCAATTCAGGAGCTTTTTTAGGAACAGGAGATTTGGAGATTCAAATTCCTACCTACATGAGTAAAGCGGTATCTGGATCGGATGACTACGTATGTTTTTCACTTCCTTCTAATTTACTTCAAAATAGAACAATTCGGGCGATGGAAGTAGTCCCTGGTAACCCGGAAATAGTGCACCACTGTTTGATCTATATAGATGAAACGGGGAATTACCCAACTGACACTACGAGCGGAACGTGCAATGGCCCAACAAATGCTACGTTGGTAGGAGGGTATACTCCTGGATCTACCCCGTTGATTTTCCCGAATGGCAACGGACTTAAACTAGGGATGGACCTGCAAGCAAATTCGAATATTGTGTTCGCCATGCATTACCCGGAGGGTAGTTATGGTCAGTTCGACGATACTAAAGTGATTTTTCATTTTTATGATGAGTTAGAGACAGGAATTCGACAAGTTAGTGCGGATCCGATTATTCAAAATTGGAGTTTTTCGCTACCGCCTGAGCAGTTAACACCTGTTAACGCGTCGTATTCAAATATTCCCGTAAACATTTCTCTCTTGAGTATTTTTCCACATATGCATTTGTTAGGAAAATCAATTAAGAGTTACGCGTTGGATCCTTTGAATGATACCATACGACTGATCAATATTCCTGATTGGGATTTCCATTGGCAAGATTTTTATATCTTCAAAAACTTAGTGCGTCTTCCTGCAAATTCTGTAATTCGTGGTGAAGGAGTTTATGATAATACCGTAGGGAATGTTCACAACCCCAATAATCCACCAGTTGCCGTTTATCCAGGCTTGAATACAACGGATGAAATGTTCTTGATTTACTTTCATTATCTTCCCTATTTGCCAGGCGATGAAAATTATGATTTAGAGGAACTCAGCTCTTTAGGCTTGGCTTCTTTTGATATAACTGCTTACAGCTCTTTTGAGGTCTATCCAAATCCATTCGAAACTTCAACCTCGGTGAGGATTCTTGGAAATGCCGCTTCAAATAATGCTTCTGTCAGCATCTATGATTTTCGCGGACGATTGGTGAAAGAGCTTGCAAAAGGAACAACTTTTTCTTCTGACTTACTCTTGAACTGGGATGGGACTAATGAGTCAGGCAATTCAGTTTCTTCAGGCATCTATACGATTTCTGCATTAGTGAATGGAGAACATTCATTTTCGAAAGTGGTGAAACGTTAATAAATACGGACATTTCCACATACAGCATAAAGGGTTGATACATGCAAGCTTCTCGGTATATGTTGCAACTATCAGTTCTGTTCCTTTTGGGGATTGCAGTCCAATATTTCCTCCAGCTGAACGCGTTATTTGTGTTTACCGCCTGGATGGGCGTACTGATACTTCTCCTATTTACTGGAATTGAGAAGGCCAAAGCGTTCGTATTTCAACGTGTTTTATCGTTACAAATCTTAGCCCTTTTCTTCTTGGGAGGTATGCTGGCCTTGGCAAGCTCTTCATCTGGATTTTACAAAATGAATTATGCAAAGCGCTTTTTGCCTGGAGACGAACTTATTGGTAGAATCGTCGATTTCAAAGAGGGGGGTAAGAAGTATGACAAAATTTTATTCCGTTCAGAACAAGTGGTGTCCAATAAGATGTTGTACGAGGTAGATGGAACACTTTTAGCATATATCCAAAGAGGAGGCGCTTCTGTCAATGTTGGAGACGTCATTGTGTGTAAGCCGCGATTAACCGCGATACGAAACAAAGGAAATCCAGGTGAATTTGATGCAGAATATTATTGGAAAACAAAAGGTGTTGAGGATATGGTTTTTCTTCGCGAAGGTGATTTTGAGGTCTTGGAAAACACCCCCAAACCGTTTTTTGATCGGCTAAGAAATTACCTCAAGGGTGAATTGGAACAGGCACTCTCTCCAGAGTTGAGTGGATTAGCAATTGCCCTTTCTTTAGGGGACAAAGGAGGGCTGTCTCAAGAAACCCGTGATAATTTTTCCAACGCTGGAGCAATGCACGTATTGGCTGTTAGCGGTTTGCATGTGGGGATACTCCTTGGGATAATACAATGGATTTTTTATCAAGTGGGCTTTTTGCGCAAAAAAAAGGTCTATATTCTATGTGCAATTGGAGTGTTATGGTTTTTTGCATTGTTAACTGGTCTTGCCCCTTCTGTCTTTAGGGCAACATTGATGTTTTCTTTTCTAGGGTTTGGGAAGCTGCTAGGACGTAGGTTTTTTAGTTTGAATGCACTTCTGGTCTCTGGACTATTTTTACTTATGTTAGATGCAAATACGTTGTTTGATATTGGATTTCAATTGTCATTTCTGGCATTGCTGGGGATTTTATTTTTCTTTCAACCCATCGCTAATTTATGGTCGGTAAGCAATAAATGGTTGGATAAATTATGGCAAGGAACAGCCCTGGGATTAGCCGCACAAATTGGAACAATACCCATAAGTCTGTATTATTTTCATCAGTTCCCCAATTATTTTATGCTCACAAATATAGGATTGATACTTGTATCCGGAGTTGCTTTAGGCAGTGTCTTACTTTTTTTCATTACTTCGAAAATTCCTATAATTAATGATGTGGTGGCTTATGCATTGGAACATGTTTTCGGAGGCATGGCGTCATTTGTCCGCTGGATTGATCACCTTCCTTTTTCTGTAGCCCGTGGATTTGCCATAGATTTCTGGCAGGTTTGGTTTGCTTATGGCAGTTTAATAATTCTTCTAATCGCTTATCGAAGTCAACGACTCCGTCTATGGTATGGTTCAGTCCTTACTGTTTTTCTGTGTGCACTTCAGTTTGTTTATGTGAGGCATACCTCCGAATTGAAGCAGGAGGTTGTTGTATTCAACTCACCAACCCCCTTAGTTCTTGTTAAAAATGCAGGAGTCAATTATTTCTTACATACTGTTAATACAGAGGAGGAGCTTAAGAAACTGGATTTCATAGTGTCGGCTTATGAGCGAAAATACAGCGGTTCGTCAAAATACATCCCAATAAAAGAAAATCAACTTGTTGAAATTGCTGCGCGTAATGAAGCACTAGCTCTATTGAAGTGGCACATGAATGGATTGCATGTGCTGATAGACGATAGAGAGGTGCTCATCCCGTTGGAGGACTGCTATGTAAATCCGGATAGCGCTGCTGTAGTTCTGGGAAGTTGGTTGAAAAGTCCTCAAGTTGAGAACGGCCATCAGTTGGAACAAGGGGCATTTTACTGGAAGTAAACGAATTGTTTATTCGTTCAGTAATCGCTCCACTAAGCGGTTCGTATCTTCCACAAACTGTGTGTAAATTTCTCCAGTTCCGGGACCATTGAATCCAGTATGAATTTGAACTACCTCCCCTTTACGGTTGATGAATATAGACGTAGGAAACGATGAAATTGAGTTGAGCATATGAAAATCCTGTGAAGCGAGTCCTTTGCTTGCAATACCCCCAACGAGAATTGGGTAGGGCACTCCTTTTTTATCAGTATACTTTTTAATACGTTCTGCTTGTTCGTTAAAGTTTTCGGGGGCCTCATAACCAATGGCTAATATTTCCAGCCCTGCTTCGTTGTATTTTTCGTGAAGCTCCTTAAAGTAGTTTGTTTCGTCCAAGCAATTGGGACACCATGTGCCAATCAGTTGAATAATCACGACTTTCCCCTTGTATTCGGGATTAGGAAAATGAACTGGCTGTCCCGTTGTGTCTGGTTTAGTAAATTTGATTTCCGCGCCATCTTTTAAATATGTAATTTCTTTTGGATTGGCTAGAGTAAAGTTACTATCTCGCTGAGCAATCCAATTTGTTTGCCAATGACTTCCTGAATAAAAGGTTCCGGATAAATTTGAATTAATCAATGTTGCGGTAAATAGAAACGCGTGAGACCCGTCGAAACAACCCAGGGATAGCTCGTTCCCGATTATATTTCCCGATAGGTAACGGTAATCGCCAGTTTCAGTTAAAAAAGTGCCAGTTACACGTCCTTTTTTAGTTTGATTGAACAATCCAATTGCAGGATACTCATCGGCAGTAAATGCAGAAAAAGAGGTTTTCCACTGTCCGCTGATGTCATGTGCTGTTTTTACGGACTTGAAGTTGATTTTTTTACCGGCATAGGTTGCTTCTAGAGGTATAACTGGATGACTTTTTCTGTCTTTATTGTAGAAATATCCAGAAA
>JALQTG010000152.1 GCA_023264075.1 Crocinitomicaceae bacterium | reverse complement strand
TGAAAAATGGTGGGGTTATTCGATATGTGAATAATCGTCATGTCATTAATTGGCCTTCAGGAGAACAAATGCACGTTAAGGTTCGCTCATTTGATGGTTCATCTCTGTTAGATATTGATGTTTTTGTTCCTACGTGTGTATTGAGCACGTATACAGGCCTATTGAGTGATGTTACACGTTTGCCTGAATTCGATGAGCCAGCTGGAACTCAAGGTCGAGGAGTCTTTAATCGTAATAGAGATGTTGACGTGGTATTTGGTACTGGTCGTCATGAAACTGCGAACCAAACACGAGAGCGTCAATTCCTTCAATTTATGGCAGAGGATTTCGGAGAGCGATATACATTGGATAATAAACGATCCTTATTTGAAGTGCCAATGGCGCCACTCCCTCCTGAACTAAAATTCCCTGAAACATACATTACATTGTCTGATTTGACGGATGAAGAAATCAAGGAGGCAATGGAGGAATGTCGTGCAGCTGGTGTTGCTGAAGAAGATCTCATGGAGTGTGTTTACGATAAAGGCTATGTTGGTTTGTCGCCTGAATTGCCAGCAACTTACGACAGTACATATGCCGAATTATCAATCGTCAAGGAGCCGGTTAAAACAGAAGGCGCAGGAGTAAAACCGAGGGAGAATAATCCGCCAACAACTGTTTTTCCACCGAGAAGACGAATCCCTATATTTCGAGGTTCAACACCTCCTCCTCGGTCTACAACTCCTAGAGGTGGAGGAGGAGCGACTGTTCCAACACCAAGAACCCCGCGTTAATCTATAGTCCTTTAGAATTTACCATAGGCTCAAGTTGCTTGAGCCTATTTTTTTTGTGAATAAAATAAGCTGCAGTATCGAATAAAAGAAGAAAAGCACCTTGTGCAATCAGTGAGTTTCCAAATCCCTTTTGTAATTCTGCATTCGTCCCGCCACCCATGGATCGGTAATTTAGAAATGAACCTGCCCCAATGTAACCTATATCGACAAAGCTATTAATAAGGAATATGCGTTCTGTTTTCCGTTGTAGGTGCAAACTTTCTGTTAAGTTAAATGATTTGGAAGTATCCTTTTTGTAACGCAGAAGTCCACCGACAGATAGGCTTAAATTAACCGTGTTCCACAAAGCATTCATTTGGTGGAAATATTGAGTGGTTCCAGAGGTTGTTAGCGATCCTACTATTCCGGTACTAATGTTTACTACTGACCAGCCACCAAGTGTTAACATGAGTTGTTTATTCTTTGTTAAGCGTGTTGAATTAAATTCATCGAGTTGAACATTATTATCCTGGCCGAAAAGTGAGAGCATAAATAAAAATATAACAACATAAAGTGAGACGAATCGGAGGGAATTGGAGTGTGTCATATTTTCGATGTTGAGTTGTTAAAATTTGTCACTGCATTCAAAATTTCGTTTTTTTTTCTGAAAAAGAGCACACAATCAAGGATATTTTGTTTAATATTAGAACATGAACGCAAGAAATTCTCACCTTATTTTCACCTACTTTCTCAACGAAATGTAGCGTATCCGAGCAAATTCCTATTGTTCATCCCAACCTTGCTGTTTAAATCTATGCTATTAAAACTATTAAAACTATGAAAATGTTTAACAAAATTGTATTCGCCGCATTTCTGTTTTTTAGCGCGCAAACGCTAAACGCGCAAACTATTTATGAGTGGTACCAAGACGGAATAGTTATTTTTCAGACGAAAGTCGATGCTGATTTGAAAATTCCTTCTCGAAATAAGGAGGTGGATATGAGTCGGGTTGATTTCATCTCGAAGATAAAAGATGCATATGGAATCTATGAGATGACACAACTCCATCCAAATGATCCAGATGTGTTACTCAGACATACCTATCAATTGAAATTTGATAAATGGAAAGAGGTTGAAAATTTGATTCGGGCAATCCAGCAAAATGGCAATATTGCTTATGCTGAGAAAAAGGAATTGCACAAACATTTTTTGACTCCGAACGATTTAGGTGCAAACTCTTCCTCTGGAACGGGAATGTGGCATTTGTATAGAATGAATGCTCAGCAGGCATGGGACCTGTCAACGGGGGATCCAAATATTGTGGTAGCTGTTACTGATGATGCAATTTTATCAACGCATGAAGATCTACAAAGTAAATTAGTGCAAGGATATGATGCGCCAACGGGGGGAACTAATACGAATCCGTGTGGTTCCAACGATGGTAATCATGGAACGCACGTTTCCGGTACAGTTGGAGCGCAGTCCAATAATGGAATTGGTGTAGCTTCTATTGGTTACAACGTAAGTATTATGCCTATCAAAATCGGAGATTGTACTGGTGCGTTAACACATGGTTACGAAGGTATAAATTATGCAGCTAATAATGGAGCAGATGTAGTGAATATGTCCTGGGGAGGTGGAGGATTCTCTACCTATGGTCAAAACGTATGTAATGCAGCCTTCAATGCTGGGACTATCCTTGTTGCTGCTGCAGGCAACGATGGAACGAATCAACAATTTTATCCGGCCGCTTACGACAATGTAATCGCGGTTGCTTCGACAACCACGAATGATGCGAAATCAAGCTTTTCACAATACGGAACTTGGATAACTATTGCAGCACCTGGTTCCGCTATTCGCAGTACTTATGCCACGTCAAATAGTGGATATGCAAGAATCCAAGGAACATCAATGGCCTCTCCAAATGTTGCGGGTCTTGTCGGATTGATCAAATCATATGTTCCTACTGCTTCCAATCAAGATATAATTAACTGTTTGATATCGACGGCTGATAATATCGATGCCGTGAATGGTTCGTATATTGGTCAGTTGGGCTCTGGACGGATCAATGCTTTTGAAGCATTACAATGTATTGGCGCATTTAATGTTGCGCTGGATGCTGGAATTATTGAAGTTGTAAATCCTTCTAGTGTTGTCTGTGGTAATTCTTTTACCCCTCAGGTATTGCTTCGCAACTTTGGTACAAATACACTTAATAGTGTGGTGATCAATTATGAATGGAATGGTACTCCGAATGTATTTAACTGGACCGGAACCTTGACTCAAGGTCAGTCGGTCCCGGTCAACTTACCCAATCAAATCGCTCCAAACGGTTCTTATACATTTACTGCGTCTACTTCCAATCCTAATGGAGGAACAGACCAAAATGCATCGAACAACCAAACGACAGCAAATTTTATAGTAGATGAAAATGGACAAACAGTAGACTTATCCTTAAATTTAGATTGTTTTGGAAGTGAAATTTCTTGGTCGATTATTAATGAGAATGGAGTAACGATTACATCTGGTGGAGGTTATCCTGATGATGCAGGAGGCGCTAATATTTCAGAGTCGTTTTGTCTTCCTGTAGGATGTTATACATTCGCTATCAACGATACATATGGAGACGGAATGTACGGAAGTCAATGGCAAAGCTGTTCAATCAATGGAGATTACACCATTACGGATGAGAATGGAAATACTTTGGTGCAGATGACCGCCACAAATGCAGATTTTGGGTTCGGAACAACGCATGAATTCTGTGTAGTTGCACCGAATAATATGAACGATGCTGGCATTGCGACTATCATTTCACCAAGTGGAATCAATTGTTCGTCCTCATTGATACCTGTGGTCGAGTTGAGAAACTATGGAAATGATCCTCTTACGTCTGTCACAATTAATTATCAAACATCTGGAGGAGTTCAGCAATTCGCTTGGACAGGTTTACTAACAACGGGGCAAACTACAAATGTTACGTTACCTGCAATTCCTGCAGTAGGAGGTAATGTCACGCTATCTGTGTATACTTCAAATCCAAACGGTCAAACAGATGATGATGCGAGTAATGATGAAAGTATGGTTGGTTTGAATGTTTACCCGGCTGCAGCCACACTTCCATTTGTTGAAGATTTTGAAAGTAATGTCATTTCCTCTGGTGATTGGTCGCTAGTTAACCCTGATGCTGATGTCACATGGGAGTTTGTTGCTGTGGCAGGAATTACCCCTGGATCAACAGCTGCAAAGATTGATTTCTTTAATTATTCTACAGCTGCTCAACGAGATGGGTTGGTATCTCCAAGAATAAGTCTTTTAGGCTATAATACTGCGGAAATGACTTTTGACCATGCGTACAGAAGATATAACCAGAATGCAGCAGATTCATTGGTGATTTATGTTTCTACTGATTGTGGTCAATCGTGGACCTCGGTTTTTGCGGCAGCAGAAGATGGAACAGGTTCATTCGCAACGCAAACGACGAATACCGCTAGTTTTACCCCTTCCATCGCAGATGATTGGTGTTTTGCCGGAGGAGTTGGAGCGTCATGTTTTACGGTGGATTTAACTCCCTTTGTTGGTCAGGAAATTTTTGTTAAGTTTGAATCTTATAATGCTGGTACAATTGGGAATAACTTGTTTATTGATAACATTAATATTGACGGAGTTCCAAATTCAGCACCGCCTATTCCAAACTTTACATCTAATACCACGACAATTTGTGAAAATGGAACTGTCGAGTTTACAGATTTGTCAACCGCAAACATTACAGATTGGTCTTGGTCATTCCCCGGTGGAGTGCCTGCAACATCGACGGACCAAAACCCAATTGTTACCTATTCAACTGCTGGAACATACAATGTGGAGCTAACAGTTACTAATGGTTTCGGTACAGAGACAATATTAATGACGAA
>JALQTG010000075.1 GCA_023264075.1 Crocinitomicaceae bacterium | reverse complement strand
AGTGACCGACGAGACCGAGGAAGCACGCGCTGCCGAAGTTGAGCGTGAATTCGATGCCATGATGGCCGAGCATGACCGCCTGTCGGGCATGGCCCAGCGCATGGAAAAAGCTGATGCGGCTTACCAAATCGGGATCCATCATGATGGCGCAAAAGCGAATGAAGGTATGATCAAGCAGTACTATGCGAACATCTATAACTTGTGGGCACAAACTTCAGATGAGGAGGTAAAGTCGGCATACAAGAAGCGTATAATCACGGAGTACTTTAAGTTGAATGAATATGTATCAAAAGGAGGAATGAAATCAGAGGTTTCGGATTTCTTATCCATCTACATGGACAAGGTTGCGAACGATTGTTCTGTGATTACACCAGAAATCAACAAGTTCTTAAGCGAACTTCCACAAGATGTCGAATCTAAAAAAGCAATGGTGAATAATTTTATGGCGTTGTTAAAGAGTAAGGACTGTACTTCAAGTAAAGAATTTGCAATGCTTGTAGATACGATTATTAAGATTGACCCGTCTGTTGGAGCTGTTTTGGCAAAAGCAGAACTATTAACTGCTCAAGGAAAAGTGTCTGAGGCTGTAAAAACGTTTGAATCTGCTTTAGAAATGACAACAGATGCTGCTCAGAAAAGTGATATTGAATTGGCCATTGCGCAAGCTTATTTCAAAGCACGTAGCTACAAAGCAGCACATAATGCTGGGTTGAGAGTTAGCGGTGCGAATGCTGGCAAAGGGTATGAAATTGCTGCGGCTTCTGTGAATGCCATGATGAATGAATGTGGCGCCTCTACGTTTGAACGAAAATCGAACAACTATTATGCTGTAGAATTAGCTGAGAAATCGGGGAGCGGTAAATTAGTTGAAGCGTATAAAGCTCAGTGTCCATCGTCTTCTGACTTATTCAACGTCGGTAAAGATGTTGGAGAAACAGTTAGCTTGGATTGTTGGGGCAAAACAGTTACGATTAAACTGTTCTAGTGAAGAATAGAAATCAACTTCATACATTAATTTTATTTCCTGTCATCCTTGTGGTGGCAGGAATGTTTTTTTCATGCTCCAACGATTTAGAACAGGTTAAACGCATTACCATGAGTCCTAACAGCCCTGAGGAAACATCAGAGCAGTTTCATGTGATCTTTACGGATTCTGGATATGCTAGCTTCGAATTGTTTGCGGGTATTGCAGAAACGTATATTGAACCCAAGCGTGTAACACAATTTAAGAATGGGTTGAAGGTGCTTTTTTTTGATGATCAGGGAAATGTCACCTCTGTGCTGACTTCGGTGTATGGAGAAGTGGATGAAGAAACTGGTAATATTGAGGTGAGGGATAGTGTGGAGTTTTTAAATCAGTCGACACAAGAACTATTGAAAACAGAAGTATTATATTGGAATAAGATAGCCGACTCCATATATACGGATAAGCCTGTTGTGCTGAAAGCTCCAGATAAAGTTATTACGGGAATCGGTGCCCGAACAAATCATTTAATGGATACCCTGGTCGTTTATAAGCCTCAGGCAGTAATTTACAGTCACAAATAGATATGGAAACGTACAATAAAATCATGCAGTTGTTTTGGTTGGCCATGGCCACCGTAATCGCCGTCAGTGTTACTTATATGGGTATTACCGAGGGATTTGATAAATGGGGTTTTAACTACGTTTTTGCTGCATTAGCGTTGTTTGTATTCTTGATGCGAAGATATATGATGAAACGAATGAAAAAGCATCAAGAATTTCTAAATAATCAACAAAATAAGAAGTAGCATCTTTGCACTAACTTCGTACAGCGAAGGTCAACCGTTGAATTCAAAAAAAGTGTATATTCGTTGATAGACGCGTTAGGGAGACTCTCTCAAATCGTTGAAAACTAAAAATCTACACCATGGAAGGAAGCCTACTCACGGAACTTTTTTTACCCTTAGTCCTTGCGATTATTATGTTGGGTATGGGACTGTCACTAACGTTGAATGACTTTCAGCGGATACTACTTTACCCCAAGGCAATGATCATTGGGTTGCTCAATCAATTGGTGCTTTTGCCGCTGGTCGGCTTTTTGCTTATGGCTAATTGGGACATGCAATCTGAGTATGCTGTCGGGATTATTTTGTTAGCGGCTTGTCCTGGAGGAGCCACTTCCAATTTGTTGGCTTATCTTGGTAAAGGGGATAGCGCGTTGTCTATCTCATTGACTGCGTTTTCGAGTTTTATCACGATTTTTACGATACCCTTTATTGTGAATTATGGTATGCAACTCCACATGGGAAAAGAGCAATATGTTGAGCTACCAGTTTTTCAAACGATTCTCCAAGTGATGGTCATTACGGTTATCCCAGTAGCGCTAGGCATGTATATCAAGTCGAAGCGCGCACAATTGGCTGAACGTGCAGAGCGCCCTGTGAAAATCGCCTCTGCGGTGCTTATTGTCGTGATTATTTTAGGTGTAGTATTGAAAAACAAAGCAATTATTCTTCCGGCATTTCAATCAGTAGGTTTAGCAGCATTGCTGTTAAATTTGATATCCCTTTCTTTTGGTATAATTACAGGGAGATTAGTAGGTTTATCCTTTAAGCAATCGAGTACCATTTCCATTGAATCAGGAATTCAAAATGGTACGTTAGCCATCGCTATTGCAATGGGCGCTACCTTATTGAATAACCCAGAGATTGCTATTGCTCCCGCGGTGTATTCGATTATCATGTTTTTTACAGGCGGAATTGCCGTATATGTCTTTGGAAAGAAAAATGCAAAAGGATAACCCAATTAACGGTAAAAATTCATCTCATCGATGTACTTGTAAACAGGGTCAGTGAGTAAATACCTCACATCTTTACCGTCTTTGATTGCTTGACGAATAAAGCTCGAACTTACCTTCATCACAGGGGCATCTTCGCACACCATGACATTCGGGTGTTTCGACAATTCATTATCGGGCACTGAACCGATTTCCCGCACTTCTTCCTCTTCTTGAATGGTCAGAGTTCTCGGGTAAACATAGATTTTATGGCTATCCAGGATGTATTCATAATTCCGCCATTTATGGAAGGTGCGTAAATTGTCTTCTCCCATGATGAGGTGAAATTCATGCTCTTGATATTTCTCTTTGATATAAGCAAGAGTGGCCGTGGTATACGAAGGTCGCGGGAGATTAAACTCAATATCACTCGCGCGCAATTTGATATTGTCTTCGATAGCCACTTTTACAACAGCAAGACGATGGTAGTCTTCCAGCAGCGATTTCTTCTTTTTTAATGGGTTCTGTGGTGTCACTACTAACCAAACTTGATCTAAGTCAGTGTACTCAGCCATGTAATTCGAAATGACCAAATGCCCAATATGAATGGGATTGAATGTGCCGAAATAGAGTCCTACTTTCATGGGTGTATGAAGTCTTGTGCTAAACGACTTGCTTCAACAATTGCTGTGTCAAGTTCATCATTCACCACGATTTTGTCGAATTGATTGTGTAGCTGAAGTTCTTCTGCTGCTTTTTTGAGCCGTGTTTGTATGCGAACTTCTGTTTCGGTGCTCCTGCGCCGCAAACGTTGCTCGAGCGCATCAATCGTTGGAGGCATCACAAAAATACTCAGGGCTTGATCGCCAAAAAACTTTTTTAGGTTAATTCCACCGTAAACGTCCACGTCAAAAATCACCACTTTTCCCTCTTTCCAAATACGTTCAACCTCCGATTTCAGCGTTCCGTAATAATGATCGGTGTATACTTCTTCCCATTCCACAAACGCATCTTTTTTGATGAGTTGCTTAAATTCTTCCACCGAATAAAAATGATAATCTACGCCATTAACTTCATTAGGACGTGGCGCACGAGAAGCAGCAGAAACAGAAAAGGAAATCTCATCAAATCGCTCCAGCAATGCACGGACGATAGTCGTTTTACCTGCTCCTGAAGGTGCTGAAAAGATGAGGCATTTACCGGTGTACTGCATACGGTGGCTTATAGTGTATTTAATACTTGTTCTTTAATTCGCTCTAGGTTGTCTTTCATTTCAACGACAAGCTTTTGAATCTCAGCGTGATTAGCCTTACTACCTAGGGTGTTAATTTCTCTTCCCATTTCCTGTGCAATGAAACCGAGTTTTTTACCTACTCCATCTTCAGAGTTCATCGTCTCCTTAAAGTATGATAGATGATTTTTTAGGCGTACTTTTTCTTCTGAAACATCCAATTTCTCTATGTAAAAAATCAATTCTTGTTCTAAACGATTCTCATCGACTTTTTGCGCGAGTTCTTCGAGTCCTTTAGTCATACGTTCTCTAACAACGTCAATACGTTCTTGTTCATAGTGAACCACTTCCGCTAACGCATGTTCAATTTTAGAGATGCATGAATTAAAGTCATATTTAAGTGATTTACCTTCTTGCCCTCTGAATGCATTTAAATGCACAATAGCCTCTTGCAACAATTCCTGAAGGTAGTTCCAGTCATCTTCCGCGAGTTCGTTGTTTTGCTGCACGAGAATGTCTGGTAGTCGAAAAATATTTGAAAAGAGTTGGTCATTCTCAGCGCCTACTTCTTCGGCTAACGATTTGATTTCATTATAATAGGCCTTCGCCAAATTTCTGTTGATGGTATATGTGCCTTGTTCGCCAATATTCTCAATGGTGACAATAGCTTCCACTTTTCCCCTGTCAAGTTCTTGCGTAATGATCTTGCGAAGCTCGATTTCTTTTTCTTTGAAATAAGTGGGAAGCTTTAGGTATAAGTCGAGGCTCTTACTATTCAAAGCGCGCAACTCCACAACGATTTTCTTTCCATGTTTGGAGCCCGTTGCTTTTCCAAAACCGGTCATTGATTTTAACATCGACAGTAATTTTGGGCAAATTTACTGAATTTGTTGGAGTGAAGGGAGCTTGCTGTAATATTCTTGCATGTTAAGTGGCTTTTACGAACTCATGAATGAATATTTCAAAAGATTGAGTTAACGCATAACATATTAATTCTGACCGTTCCCAAGGAGACCATGGGATAAAATTATGAATACAAGAGTAGTCTTGTAACAAATGGAATTATTGTCAACAAAAAAAGGAGGCTTTAAAAAACCTCCTTTCCTTTCTGTATGTTTCTTTTTCTAGCTTCCTTTCAACGCTTCAGCACCACCAACGATTTCTAAAATCTCGTTGGTAATCGCAGCTTGACGCGCCTTGTTGTATTCTAGTTTCAAATCTTTTTGCAATGCAGATGCGTTATCTGTTGCCTTATGCATAGCTGTCATTCGTGCTCCATGCTCTGATGCATTTGAATCCAGAACAGCTTTGTAAAACTGAAGTTTCAATGTTTTCGGAATTAAATCTGTTATGATTTCTTCCTTCGAAGGCTCGAAAATGTAATCTCCATTCGATGTTTGTACTTCTCCTTCAACTTCAGTTGCAGCAATTGGTAATAACTGTTCAGTCATCACCTCTTGGACAGCTGCATTTTTGAATTGGTTGTAAATCACCAATACTTCATCATATGTTTTATTCACGAATGCATCCATCGCAAATTGAGCTATTTCAGCAGCACGTTCAAAGGACAAATCGTTGAACATTTCTTCTGCACCACCAATGTGCTCTGGACGAACGTTGTATTTTGTGTTCTTAAAAGCATCATTTACTTTCTTTCCAACACTTAATACGTGAACATCTGTCATTGGGTACTCATTTTTAATTAAATGATTGACCCGCTTTGTGATGTTATTGTTGAATCCCCCACACAATCCGCGATTTGAAGAAATCGCAATGATCAAGACACGATTAACCGCACGTGCATCAGCATACGCATTTTCAGATAAATCTAATGTTCCGCTAACGTTCATAAGAATTTCTTGCAGTTTTTGTGAGTACGGACGCATTTGCGTGATGGCATCTTGCGCTCTTCTCAATTTAGCCGCAGAAACCATTTTCATTGCCGATGTAATTTGCATCGTCGATGAGATAGAGGTAATCCGCGCCTTTATTTCTTTAAGATTTCCCATTCTTCTGTTCTATCAGTCTTGTTTATCTTTTCTCCTAGTACTTTGAAGCTATTTCTTTGGCTACAGTAGCGAGTGTATTGGTGATGTTATCATCCAGTTTACCTGCTTTCAATGCATCCAATACATCTTTGTGTTTCGCCTCCAAGAAATCAAGGTATTCAATTTCAAACGCTTTTACTTTCTCTACAGGTACATTTTGAATTAATCCTTTTGTACCCACATAGATAATTGCAATTTGACGTTCAACCGTAAATGGATCTCCTTCGTTTTGCTTCAAGATTTCCACGTTACGTGCTCCTTTATCCAATACAGACTTCGTCGCTGCATCAAGGTCAGAACCAAACTTAGCAAATGCTTCTAGTTCACGGTATTGAGCTTGGTCTAATTTCAACGTACCTGCTCTGATATAAAGACTTCGTTGCCTTTCA
>JALQTG010000258.1 GCA_023264075.1 Crocinitomicaceae bacterium | reverse complement strand
TTATTCATTGCAGTATTAACATTTTTATCGGCACTTGTTATTGTAGTTCGTATGCCGAAGGCTATAAAGTTAGGAGGAGATAGGTAATAAAAAAAAAGAGTGCCTTAGACACTCTTTTTAATTTGCTGGATAAATTATTGTATAGATAATTTCTTTTCTAGATCTTCTAAATAACCTTTGAACTGCTTGTCTGTTTCTGATAGATTGTTTACTGTTCGGCAAGCGTGAAGAACTGTAGCGTGATCCTTTCCACCACAATGTGCACCTATGTTAGCAAGTGATGATTTCGTCATCTTTTTAGAAAAGTACATGGCGATTTGACGTGCTTGTACAACTTCTCGTTTCCGCGTTTTTGACTTTAAAATCTCAATCGGAAGTTCAAAGTAATCACACACTACTTTTTGAATGTATTCAATCGAAACTTCGCGTGCAGTATTTTTGACAAACTTGTCAATCATTTGTTTCGCCAAGTCGAGGGTAATTGCTTTTTTATTAAGCGATGCTTGAGCCAACAACGAAGTTAAAGCCCCTTCCATCTCACGGATGTTTGTATTGATACTATATGCTAAGTATTCTACTACTTCTCTTGGTAAGTCAATTCCGTTTCCGTACATTTTCTTTTCTAGAATTGCAATACGCGTTTCTAAGTCCGGTGACTGAAGGTCTGCAGACAATCCCCATTTGAAGCGACTTAATAGTCTTTGTTCCATTCCCTGCATTTCCACAGGTGGTTTGTCCGAAGTGAGGATAATTTGTTTTCCGTTTTGGTGTAAATGATTGAAAATGTGGAAGAAAATATCTTGTGTTTTCTCTTTGCCAGAGAAAAACTGTACGTCGTCAATAATCAGTACATCCATCATTTGATAAAAATGGATGAAATCATTGGTTGTTTTGTTTTTAATCGCATCAATGAATTGATGAGCGAATTTTTCAGAACCTACATACAGAACAGTTTTGTTTGGTGATTGATTTTTAATACCAATACCAATAGCATGAGCTAAGTGTGTTTTACCTAAGCCTACACCACCATAAATTAATAATGGATTGAAAGCAGTTCCTCCAGGTTTGTTAGCAACAGCAAATCCTGCTGAGCGCGCTAAGCGATTACAATCTCCCTCTACGAAATTTTCAAAAGAGTAAGAAGGATTTAAATTGGAATCTACATGCACCTTCTTTAGTCCCGGAATGATAAAAGGATTTCTTATCTCTTGTTCGTTCGCACTGAGTGGAACATTAACAGGAGGATTTCTTAATGAACCCCTATTTGAGGTAGGTATTTTTACAGTGTAAGGAGTAGAGTTGGAGATATTCTTCTCCATGATAATACTGTACTCTAATTTTCCATTTGGGCCAAGCTCCTTTTTGATTACTTTTTTAAGTAATCCAATGTAGTGCTCTTCTAACCATTCGTAAAAGAAATGTGAGGGAACCTGTATAGTTAAAACGTCTTCTTCTAATTTTACGGGTACTATTGGGGAAAACCACGTCTTAAATGCTTGTAAAGGAATATTATCTTTAATAATCCTTAGGCAAGCGTCCCATTTCTTTTCGTGTAATGTACTCATCTAAGTCGTATATTTTTTAATTTAATTATTTATTTTTTGGGCCATATTTCGGTTAGAAAAATAGTGCCTCGAGGTGTCTCTCAATCGTGCAGCAAATATTTACATAAAATAGTTTAAAAAAAAATTCATTTGCTATTGACTTTTAGAAAAGTTTTGTTAAACGGATTAAGTACAATCTTTTCAGTCAATATGTTCGTCGATCAAATACTATGTATTTATCTACAAAATTGTAGTAGTGTTAATAATTTCGTCAACAACTTCTTTAGACTTCGAATATACGCATCCTAATTTTATAAACATTTGTTTCGTGAGTATTTTTTTACTTTTTTTTGAATTATGGACTATGTTTTTAAATCAACCGCGAAAATGCGTGTCCGTTATGGGGAAACGGATCAAATGGGTGTTGCTTATTACGGGAATTATGCGCAATATTTTGAGGTTGGACGCGTAGAAGCGTTGAGGGAAATCGGGATGACATATCGAAGTATGGAAGAAAGCGGAGTCATGCTTCCCGTGAGTGAGTTTGCAGTCAAATACTTGGCTTCGGCCCAATATGATGACCTAATCACGGTAGAAACAAGTATTACAAATGTTAGCGGGGCACGCATTCGCTTTGATTATCAATTGTTCAATGAAGAAAATAAGTGTTTAGCAAAGGCGCACACGGTGCTTGTTTTTGTTAATAAGGAAACTATGCGCCCTATAGGTGCTCCTGACAATTTTTTGCGTATTTTAGAAAAATATCAAGTTATACAGGATTAATCGGAGATATAGACAGATGGTTAGTGCACGTCAAAACTTTACTTTCGTTCCTTGGGAGAAATTGCCTTATCAACAATTTTTGACTGTCCGAGAGGGAGAAACACGTCTCGGGGAAGTGAATGTTCCCTATTCAGCTGCCTCATTTGTTATATTAGGTATTGAGGAATCTATTGGTCCAAATGCGAATTTGGGAAATTCGGGTGCAGAAAATGCGTTTGAAGCTTTTTGTAGGAAATTTTTAAACATGCAATCTAATTTTACCTTTTCGGGGAACAAAGTGGGTTGGTTGGGTGCGATACGCACCACGCGAAAAGATATTCCTCAAAATGGGGATTCGGTTGGGGAGTTGGATGAGTTCGTTAAGGATGTTATCAATCTACTAGTTCTTCCTCATCAGATTTTGATAGTGATTGGAGGGGGACACAATAACGCGTATCCGATAATTGCGTCGAGAAGTACTCAGTGTAAAAGCCCCCTGCACGTAGTAAATTTGGATGCTCATGCTGATTACAGGTCGATAGAAGGTCGGCACAGCGGTAATCCATTCTCGTATGCTTACCGGGATGGGTTTTTGCAGAACTATTCAGTGTTTAGCCTTCATAAGCGATATAACAATGAAGTTACTCTATCTGCCTTAACACGTGATGGACATTTTTTTACGTTTTTAGAAGATTACATTGATCGTGTTCGTTTATTCGAAGATGACGTCATTGCACAACATGAAGCCTTAAGAGAAGAAAACATACCTGTTGGAATAGAGTTGGATATGGATGCCATCGAAAACATGCCAAGTAGTGCAGTCAGTCCTAGTGGAATGACTTTTTCAGCGGCACGCTATTTTGTTCGACAGATGGTAAAGGCAGAAAAATGTGTTTACTTACATCTTCCCGAAGGAGCTCCTTTTACTGCGGAAGAAAAAAATAAAGTGGGCAAGGCCCTGAGCTATTTGGTGACGGATTTTATGGAGTGCCATCCTTTATCAAAGTTTTAACGTTTGAGAACTATGAAACACGAACATCCAAATAAGTTTATTAGAGCGTGGTATACATTACGTGATTTCTTTCCTATTCACCTGCTGGTTTCTCAAGTGAAATTCAATATTGTAGTGTTATTTTATTGGGGATTTCTTTTTGCGGTTGTCAACGGATATTTTGGTGCGAGTTTCGGGGTTCCATTTTTATTTTTATCACCTGAATATATAGGGGAGACAAATTATATGTCGTTTCTATTGTTAGGATTTTCCATAGGTGGTTTTATTATGGCTTTTCATACCTATTCCTACATTCGCTTAGGACCGTTTTATCCATTTATAGCAACTCTTTCTCGCCCATATTTTAAATTCTGTGTCAATAATTCAACGATTCCCTTGTTGTTTTTGATGAATATTTCATGGAAAATTGCTTCTTTTCAGCAATCTCAGGAGCTATTGGATGGGTTCGATATACTTTTGTTTATCGCCTCCTTAATTGTAGGTGCGTTTTTGTTTATCGTTATTGCATTCATCTATTTTTTTCCAACGAATAAAGATTTGTTTAGACTCACTGGAAAGCGTTCAGAAGAATATGTTGTAGCAGAAAGCAATATAAAGACATCTTTTCACAGGAAACAACGCTGGTTTGAGCATTTCATAAGAGGAAAGGATGATACTTTTACCTACATTGGGAGTAAATTAAAGATAAAGCAATCGCGCAGCTGTCATCACTACGACATCGCTATTTTGAACAAAGTGTTTGTTCAAAACTACACCAACGCAACCTTTTTTGAGGTAGTGTTGATTCTTTCCTTCATTATTATCGGTCTATTCAGAGATAGCGAAGTGTTTCAGGTGCCTGCTGCTGTCAGTATTATGATGTTACTGACTATCCTTTTGATGCTAATCAGTGCATTCTTTTCATGGTTCAAGCGATGGACATATGTGTTAATACTATTGCTATTAGTGGGAATGAATAACCTTAGCAAATCGAGTTTTCTATTTCAATTCCAAAGTAATGCATTTGGCTTAAGTTATAATGAAAAAGATATTGTCACTTATTCACCCGCGTCCATTAATGCACTTGTTTCACCATCCGATTGCACAGCTGATAAGGAAGCTTATTTAGAGGTGTTGAATGCATGGAAGTCAAAGCAAAAAGAAGATAAGCCCAAATTGGTGATTCTAAACACTTCTGGTGGAGGTTTGCGCAGTGCTTTATGGACATTTAAGGTAATGCGCGACCTTGACAGTCTATCAGATGGCAAGTTTTCGAAAGCACTTCACCTTATTTCTGGGGCGTCTGGAGGAATGATCGGCGCGGCTTATTACCGTGATTTACTCCTAGATCAAGCAGAAAATAGAATTGCTTCGACCGAAATGAATTTCTATTTGGACAATATTTCTAAGGATTTATTAAATCGCATCGCTTTTTCCATTTCTACAAGTGATATCTTTTTTAGAATGCAAGATGTAGAGTATAACGGTCAATCCTATCCAAAGGATAGAGGGCATGCGTTTGAACAGCAGTTGATTAAAAATGTTAACGGAAGCTTCGATAAGGTATTAGGGGAGTATTTCGAGCCAGAGCGGAAGGCCATTATTCCGACGATGATTTTCACCCCTACTATTGTAAATGACGGAAGAAGATTATTGATTTCATCACAACAGATGGCTTTTCTTCAAGAGAATGTGATTTATGATTCTTCGGGGCTTGGTCCGATAGTGGAAAATGTGGAATTTCAAAAATTCTTCAAAAATTCCAATCCGAATGATATTCGATTCACTTCTGTTCTTCGCATGAATGCTTCGTTTCCTTATATCATGCCTATGGTGACAATGCCGACCAGTCCTGGGATGCAGGTCATGGATGCAGGGATTCGGGATAACTATGGGACCAAAACGACCATTGCATTTATTCATGCCATGGAAGATTGGATTAAAGAGAATACGAGTGGTGTTGTCATCGTAAAAGTACGCGATTCAAAAAAACAATTATTAGGTG
This sequence comes from Crocinitomicaceae bacterium, assembly GCA_023264075.1. Lineage (GTDB taxonomy): Bacteria > Bacteroidota > Bacteroidia > Flavobacteriales_D > Crocinitomicaceae > JALQTG01. The sequence goes on along the minus strand of JALQTG010000258.1, from coordinate 5,902 downwards.
AAGAATATAGAAAAGTGGGAATGTTTGATAAATTGTTTCTCCCGTTTGGGAATATGTATGGTAACTTCCCGAGGGTACAGGATTTAAATCAAGACGAGTTGATTATGAATTCTCCGTTATATCGAAATGGAATGGTTGAGGTGGTTACGTTTAATTTACGTGAAACTCCAAACGATAAAATTTCTTTATCGTGGCATTTAACACGACAAGAGAAGAAGAAAATATTGAATTCAATTCACTCCCTCGAAAATCAAAAAGCAATAATCAATTTATTAAATTTACTTAATCAATAAAACGAAGGTATGTCAAAAAGTGGCGACGATCCAAATTCATCTGAAGAGCGCGATCCAACGAAAATATCGATCAACCCAAGTGTGCGATATAATATCCGGAATATCTTAACATTTATCAAAGAGACGGTTTCATTTAAAGAAGGAGTTGACGTAGGAGCAACGATTGATAATATTCGTAGAGGAATAGATTTTAAAGGACCAAACGTTTGGGTATTAATTTGTTCAATTGTTGTGGCTTCTGTCGGTTTAAATACGAATTCAACGGCCGTCATAATTGGTGCGATGTTAATTTCACCATTAATGGGTCCAATTCGCGGAATCGGTTTAGGGGTAGGTACAAACGACATTGCACTCATCGTAGAATCGTTAAAGAATTTCGGAATTGCGGTGGGAATTTCACTTTTTACTGCTTGGGTTTACTTTTTAGTTTCTCCCATCACTGAACTTACTCCAGAGTTAGAAGCAAGAACTGGTCCGAATTTGATGGATGTATTTATCGCTTTTTTTGGTGGTTTGGCGGGGATCATTGCAGCGAGCAGAGGGGATAATAGTACTGTAATACCCGGAGTTGCAATTGCAACAGCGCTAATGCCGCCATTGTGTACAGCTGGGTATGGACTTGCAATGGGAGAGTTCAATTATTTCTTCGGTGCATCCTATTTATTTCTCCTGAATACGTTATTTATTTGCTTGTCCACCATCATTGTTGTCCGCTATCTGAAATTTCCACTTCGGCAATTCATTAATCCGCGCATTCAGAAAAAGGTGACCTGGTATTCTTATATCTCACTTTTCTTGGTAGTTATTCCGTCCGTTTACTTATTCTATTTGAAGGTTCAGGAGACCGTGTTTAATGAAAATGTCAAAAGATTTGTAAGTAATGTCGTTCTTGTAGATGAAAATTTACGTGCGGATTTTTCATTTGAGTATAACGGAAATAATAGCGAAATAGAATTGATACTAAAGAATAGAGTCGTTTCTGAGGATGTAATAGAGGTGTGGAAGCAGCAGATGAATAATTTTAATTTGTCACCTGAATTCCTAACGGTTATCCAAGGTGAGGATTTGGAGACTAAATTGGCAGAAATGAAACGCGACCTCGAATCGTCCGCAGGTGCAGGTGGATTCGATATCATTCAACAAAAACAAGATCGGATAGAGTTATTGGAACAAGAACTTCTCATGGTTCAACAAGAGGTGGAATTAGCAAAAAAACGTCAATTAAACATTACCTCACTGCGACGTAATTTGCAATTACACTTTCCCGAGATAGATACATTTGAAGTGTATGCTGGTGTGGCTGCTGTCCCCGACCAGATCATGGATTCCGTATTTTCAATAGCAGTTAAGTATAAGCCCTACATTCGTGAGTCGAAACGAAATACATTGAATGAAAAGTTATACCGTCAACTCGTTATATATCTTGAGGATCATGGCTTGCTAGTTGGAAGCAAGGTTAAAGTTTTCAATTTTTAATATTTATCGTTTCATGCGAATCATTGGCTTCGTTTTGTGTTGGTTCTCTACCTTTTCTTTATCTCAAGAAAGAAAAAACACGTCGATTTCTTTTGTCTATCAGCTGGCAAAAGTGGAGTCTTATCCTTCGGTTCAAATCAACGGTCAATTTTGGAATGCTGCCACTTTTGAAAGTTCGGTGGGGACAGGACTGAGAACCACGTTCTTGCAAGGTCGATTGTTCCCACAGTTTTCAGCCGGATTAGGCTATAATGTTCTGCATTCAGTGTCTAATAAATTGCATTTATCTCCAATGGTTATGAGTCGTTTTAGTGGATATCGTTTGTCCCCACAAACGCGATTGAATTACATAGAGGGGATGGGTGGATACACGTTGAGTTATGGAGAACGCGTGATCTTGGTTCAAAGTGCCTTTTTCGGTAAAGGCGGGGAATGGAACCAAAAGAATGAGTTGCTAGCATCATTCTGGACTTATTCTATTAATTTAGGAATTGGGTATGTATTTTAGAATCGCTTATATACTTCTCATCGTCGCTACAATCGTGTCTTGTAGTAAGGCAACGCAGGAGTATAATGACGTGCAGATTCTAGGACATGTGGCTTCTGGGTTATACAATCCGAATCAGTTCTTTCCTGAGAATTCCTTGGAAGCGGTGGAGTACGTGCTATCATTACCAGAAGTAGCTGGTGTCGAATTAGATCTTCAGCTTAGTGAAGATGGGGACGCATGGCTTTTTCATGATCCTACATTGGATGAAAAGACTACAGGATCTGGTACTATTTGTGCCCACACTTCGGAAGAACTTTCTAACATTCACTATACGACAATCAATAATGAATCCATTGCGCGGCTAAGTGAAGTTGATTTTTCACGGGCAGTAGGTCCCAAAACGGTTTTTTTAGATATCAAATTAGGCAATTGCGTACGCTACTTCGATGTGTATGAACGATTGAAATCCATCATAGATGCACTGCAAACTACCTATGCTCCAGAAGTCGAATTTATCTATATCGCTAATTATGATACGCTCACCGCCGCTTTTCTGGATGAAGGATATATGATTTACAGGGATGTTACTTCCTATGAAGGTGCACTGAATATGTTAGCGATTTACGATGTGGACGGATTCTATTTGCGTCACTACCAACTAGAAAAAGAACAAGTTCAAGCGCTTCAATTACTAGGGAAGTCAGTTGCGTTATTTGAAATACGATCCCCGTTTACAATCCGAGAGGCATTACAAAAACACCCTGATTACCTGCTGGTAGAAGATGTTAAGTCTGCAATCGTAGAAAAATATAATTGAGTATGGCGAAAAAGAAGTTTAAGAAAATTGATGTGGTTTACAGTACAAACCCTGATTTTCAGTACAATTTTGAGGAAGATGAAGAACAAGAAACACTTGATCCAAACCAGCAACTACTCTACGTTTCCATCGACCGCAAACAGCGAAAAGGGAAAGACGTAACTTTGGTTGAAGGTTTTGTTGGGAGCGATGACGACCTCAAAGATTTAGCAAAAGAACTAAAATCTGCCTGTGGAGTTGGAGGAACAGCCAAAGACGGCGAAATCCTGATTCAAGGTAATTTTCGTGATAAAGTCATTGAGTTACTCGAGAAGAAAGGGTATAAAACAAAACGAAAAGGGGGATAAATCATACCCTTTAGAACACAATATATCCAAAGGAATTGCTTTATAAATTTGTTCGTTATAATTAATCCTATGAAAAATCTACTTCTTCTTACACTGGGCATCATCATTACTGTTTCGCACAACTCTTTGTCACAAGATGTTCACGAAAGTAATTTTATGATTATGCGCTGTGCAACAAAGCCTGCGACAGTGAAAACTTTTTCACAAGATCCTGGAATGTTTGAATTAGGCGTTCGTTCCACAGCGAGTCTTTTCGGTGATGCTGGAAATCATGGATTAGGTGCTGGCGGACAATTTCGAATTCGATTTCACCGCCAAATAGGATCGGAATGGTTTGCGGATTATATCGTGACAGATATTGACGGCGTTGGAAAACGAGAAGATGTGCATATCGGGTGGTCAGTGATGTTTTACCCGTTTAAATCTGATAGCCGACGATTTAGTCCCTACTTATTGGCGGGACATTGTTTTGATTACACAAAAGTCACTTCTTATGGTGTGTCCGCATTACCCAACTTTAAGTCAGAGCGCTGGAGTTCTGCAATACAAATGGGGGTGGGAACTCATTTTAACTTAAATCAGTGGTCGGATATTTCACTTTCTGTTCAATACATGACGCACCTTGGGAATGATATCCATACAGAAATTGTGGAAGAAAACGGATTGCGTTATTTGACCATTTCAGACCATAGTCACGGTGCCTCTTTAGAAGGACATCTGCTAGCAACCATGAGTTTTAATGTGAAAATCGGACGATTATGGAAAGGAAAATAGTACTATTCATTGTTATGTTGGTGCATTCTTTATTCAATGTCTCAGCACAAGATGATTTTCAATTGAGCTCAGGAATTTTACGTGCACAAGGTGCTTTTGCGATGGGACGATTAACAGAATCAAAAGCAACCCAAATTTACATCAAAGGAGACCTCAGTTATTACTTAGATAGCAAAGTATCCGTAAGAGCCGATGGTTTTTATTTTGTGGATAGTCAAGATAAAACAAATAAGCCATTTGACTTTTCTCATTCGTTGTTCACGGGGATGAGTTACCACCTTGGCAAAGGCGCTGCAATTGATCCTTATGTTGGACTGCAGCCAGGAATTAATTTTGCGCGGCTAGGGAATTTAGAAACAACCCTTCCCATCTCTCCTAATAGTACTTCTTGGTCACCAGTAATCTCTGGACATGTTGGATTCAACTACTACGCTCCGAAAATCTTTCATTTATTCGTTCATTTGCAATACATCCAAGGTCGTTTTGTGAATCAATTAAATAGCCAGTCACTCAGTGAATTTCGAATTTCCTTCGGGTTGGGCTGGAATATTGACGTGGTGAAATAATTTACAGATAATCTGACCATAAAAAAGTAGTATGTCAAGAGTTCATTTGTTTGAGTTTGAAGATCAAAAATGGTTTCCCGATTTTCTCCGGAATTACATGACGGATTTCTGACAGTTTCTATCTAATAAAACGGGAATGTATAATCCAATTGTGCCCTTAATCGAAGAAGCGCTTATTAAAAGTAATACAACTACTATTATTGATTTGGGGTCTGGAGGCGGTGGTGGACTAATAGCACTCAATGAATCACTCAGAAAGAGCGTTCCATCGTTGAAAATTTTACTGACGGATTTTTATCCGAATGTTAAAGCGTTTGAATACACCAAAAATCTCACGGACAATATGGAGTATGATTCCAGGTCGATTGATGCTCGGGATGTTCCTCAAGAGTTGAAAGGATTGCGCACTCAGTTTTTATCACTGCATCACTTTAAGCCTTCGGATGCGCGTTTAATTCTTCGTAATGCGGTCGATACCAATAGCTCAATTGCGATTGTAGAAACACAGGATAGAAGTGTGCCTAGTATTCTTGCGATGCTTTTTTCTCCTATTTCAGTGTTTCTAGTGACTCCATTTATTCGACCGTTTTCATGGGTGAGAATATTATTTACATATTTGATTCCGCTAGTTCCATTGTTCGTTTTATGGGATGGAGTGGTATCTTCACTTAGAACATATTCAATCCAAGAGATGAAACAACTTATTGCCGATGTTGATAAAGAAAGGCAATTTCATTGGAAGGTTGGGAAGGTGAAGTCCGGACCAGGAAAAGTCCTTTATTTGATAGGTACTTCTAACTACTAGGAAGAAAGTTCCTCCATGAGTAAGTAATCTTAAAAGTTAAAAAACCAATATACCCTCTGTTTTCGTAAGTTTCATTAACTTCATCCGTCGGAAGGAATGTTGTTAAAAAACGCTAGTAAATGAAGCACATCGTAATTGTTGGGAACGGAATAGCTGGAATTACGGCTGCTCGGCATATTCGGAAGCAATCCGACTACAAAATCACGGTCGTTTCAGCTGAATCTGAGTACTTCTTTTCCCGTACAGCACTGATGTATGTTTATATGGGACACATGCGGTTTGAGGACACGCAGCCTTATGAGTCTTATTTTTGGAAGAAAAATCGTATTGAACT
>JALQTG010000255.1 GCA_023264075.1 Crocinitomicaceae bacterium | reverse complement strand
TGGATAAAAATATATCGACATTTGAACAAGACACTGGAGCGACATCTGTGTTGGCAACATCCCATGTAACAGTTTCCGTTGTTGAGGCATTCCAAACTATACCCGTAGCAGAGGGATACAAAACGATAAATGGTCCTGAGTTTGCATCAGTAGAAACGGTTACATCCGCGAAATCATTACAACCAATAACGCCGAGTGGCTTATCACGGACTGATAATCTAAAGTCCATGGTACGTGTTACGGTAGGTACTACTTCCCACGTAAATGGTCCGCCAGAAGCTAGCGAAGCTAAACTTGGAAAATAACGAGTAGGATCAACAGTTGGGGGGTTACTTCTAAAGTTTGGTCCACCAGTAGATGTACTTAAGGGGGGTTGAGTGCTCACTTCGTTGTCCATTTGTTCCCAACAAAATGTAAGAACATCACCGTCTGCATCAAAAGTCTGTGCGGTTAGTGCGAAAGGTGTTCCTGCAGGAACCGTCACATTTCCATTAGTAGCTAAAATCTGAGGAGCAGTGTTCGCAATTGAAGTAATTGCCGCACAACCTGTATTTGTGATCCGCGTCCCCATTTCTTGTAAACTAATACCGTGAAAGTGATCATCACTATTATTTTGAACATCAGGTGCACAAATTCCTGCATACCCCATAATACTGCTCGCACTTCCAGGCTCCATGGCAGTGGCATTGTTTCTATTGCAATTATTGTTTTGAGTATGATTTGCACCATATTGGTGTCCCATTTCGTGTGCTACATAGTCGATGTCAAATGGATCCCCTATTGGAGCACCAGAGCCTGTAACTCCTCGTGCTTTTTGTCCTCCGACGCAGATGACACCGAGTCCTGCTAAGCCTCCGCTGTTTGTTCCAAAAACGTGACCAATATCGTAATTCGCTGAACCAATCACATTATCACACGTTGTTTGATTCTCGTTGATCATACTTCCAGGGGTTCCATTTGTGAATGGATCACTTGTTGTCGCTCCTTCATACACAATGAGGTCATTATTCGGGATAATGGTCATGGTAATTCCCAAGTCACGCTCGAATACTCCGTTAACTCTATTCATCGTAGTAACTTGTGCAGCTTGTGCCTGTGCTTTTGTTCCTCCATGAAAATTTGTGTATTCCACAGTCGCGGCAACGGCTAGACGATATAAACGCATCTCGCAGGTTAAAAATGATTTTGGGGTGCCCAAATTAGACGGTTTTCCTGGTTCAGCAGTTACCAAGCATTCTTTTACCTTATCTGTTTGGAAATCATTACGTCTGTAAACGATATAAATATCATTATTTCCTTTAAATAGGGGGTCAATGTAATACGTTCCATCTTCAGGGGTGAAAATAATCGCGTGAAGCCCATGAGGCGTAACGTCCCATTTTACACTGTTACCAGTAACATTGTTATACCCGTTATAACTGCGTATCATTGGAAATTTTGCTTTTAACCCATCTGACATGGTGCTGTTTTCTTCTACAGTGTATTCATGAACCTCACCATTTGGATGAGGAAAACTAATTTTTCCAAGAAAACCTTTTGACGATAGTGTCGACTTCACACCAGCCAAGTCATTGATGATATTGCTTTCGTCAATGTTGTACACTAGAAAATTGGATGCGGTGATCTGTGGATCACCAAGTCCTGCAACTGAATTGTAGTCAATTACTTGGGTTTGAAGATTAATTGTTTTGGTAATTTGACCAAACGATAAAGTGTTTAACAATAAGAAAACAAACAATACCCATTTAGAGAGGAAATTGAATTTCATAGTTTAATAAATTTTAGCATTCCAAATGTACAGAAACTAACCGGAATTACACAATTTTGTTATTTAACATTAGATTTTTCTATTTTTACCTCTAAATGAAAAAGATTACCATAGCTATCGACGGTTACTCATCTTGTGGCAAGAGCACACTGGCGAAGGCGTTGGCTAAGGAGTTACAGTACATTTACGTCGACTCTGGAGCAATGTACAGAGGAGTTGCACTTTATGCGTTGCGCAAAGAATGGGTGGCGAGCGACGGTGCTCAAGTCGATCAAATAGTGAAACATTTAAGTGAAATTGATATTTCCTTTGAACTCAATCCGGCCACAAAGTTGCCAGAACTGATTTTGAATGAGGAGAATGTAGAATCCCAGATACGAACTTTGGATGTGTCCAACGTAGTTAGTTTTGTTGCTTCTATTAAAGAAGTGCGTCATCACCTTGTAGATTTACAGCGAAAATTTGGTGAAAGAGGTGGTGTTGTAATGGATGGTAGAGACATAGGTTCAGTCGTTTTTCCAACAGCTGAATTGAAACTGTTCATTACGGCTTCTCCAGAAATAAGAGCTGAACGTCGTTTTAAAGAACTAAAAGCAAAAGGGGGAAATGTGACGCTCGAAGAGGTGAAAGAAAATTTAACTCTTCGTGATCACCTAGATTCAACGCGAGAAGAGAGTCCATTAGTGCAAACGCCGGATGCAATTGTAATTGACAATACAGATTTGACTCCACAGGAACAGTTAGAAGAAGCGCTGGAGTTGGTTGGAAGTTTAAACTCACAATTTTAATCACTCTTTTGAGTTTCTACTTTATGATTCCTCAATAAAGAAACTCAAAAACACTTTTGTACCCATTGATTCCCTCCACATAGTCTAAAAACTGTTGGTAAAAATCATCATTCCCTAGTGTGGCGCTGTCGCCAATTACAACCAATTTCCGCTGTGCACGGGTTAAAGCGACATTCATTCTTCTGTAATCCTTGAGAAAACCGATGGTTCCATTTTGATTGCTCCGCACCAAAGAAAGGATGATCATTTCATCTTCTTGACCTTGATAGGAGTCAATGGTGGAGGTGCGGATGTCCGGGAATAAGTTGTGTGCGCGTGCCACTTGACCTGCATACGGACTAATAAACGAAATACTTTTAAACTCGGTTTTCCATTCAGGAAGTAGTTTGTGAATTACCTCTAATTCTTGGCCGTTGTGAATGCTTCCGTCATCTCCTTTGGTTTCTACGAAGTCGGCTCCAGCGGTGTCTATGAATACTAAAGGGTCTTCTACACCTGAATTTTCTTTAAAGGATTTCAACGCATTATCATAAAAATACTGAGAAGAAAACCCAATGATTTCAGGCGGCATTCGGTATTGAATGGCAAGAAGGTGTTTGTCTAAGTTCGAATTAAACGCTTGTTCGAGCATCGAAATCGATAACCCTTCTTTTTCCGATTTTTCCGACAAAACAGTAGGAGGGAGCTGAAAAGGATCGCCAGCTAAGACCATTTTTTCTGCTAAATCCGCCCCCACCCACGCGAGTGGCTCTAAGCATTGCGCTGCTTCATCAAGGAAAAAGTAATCGAAATCAATGTCGTAAATTAATTTATCGCGCAAACCAATGGGGGTGCCAAGAACAACTTGCGCTTCTTTTAATTCGCGATGAAGATAAAGTTCGGATAGCTGCTGGATTTCGCCGCGTATGGCTTTTACTTCTTTGTGTAATAGGTTCCGTTGTTCGCGCTCTTCTTTTCCGAATTGTCTTTTGTATTGCCCAGCCATTCTTCGGTATTCATCGGCTCGAATGCGTAATTTCTTGAGTTGTTTTGCTAAGTCGGGTTGCGATAAAATCCCTTCTGGTGTATACTTCCAAATGCTTTCTTTGGCTTTTAACGTATTCCCTAATCGTATAATTTTTAGTTCACTTTTTAAAAGTCCTTCGGCGAGGTGATCAACGGCAGTATTACTAGGCGCAGCCACTACAATCTTTTTGTCTTGATTCACTAATTGATGAATGGCTTCAATGAGTGTAGTCGTCTTTCCTGTTCCTGGAGGACCATGTACAATCGTAATCAGTTGTTCGCCGAGAATATGTTCTACAGCACTTTTTTGTGATGCGTTGAGGGCTTTGTTCATCCATGTTTTTACTTCTACTTTGGTCGAATACGGAAGCGGTTGAATCCCGTGAATAATTTCAAATTTCTTAGAAAGTGATGGGTTTTCGTTTTTTTCTATCCGTTTGAGGATGCCGTGCATTTGATCAAACGACTTGGTGTCTGGGGTAAGTCGAATTCCGATGTTTTTGTTTTCAATAAAATCAGGGAAATCGTGGGTATATAGGATGACTTCTCCTCTGTACTCACTTAACGAAATCAATGAGCCATTCACGTGTTCCCCTGATTCAGCATCGAATAAGGCAACAGGAACACCGCTTCGAAAAGAAGGATTTGAAATGGTATAGGAAAACGAAAGTTCCAACACAGGATAATCAGCAAAGCCAAAACGCCGTTTGTTGACATGTATCGGGTAGAGTAAAACCCCCTCACTGCGCAATTGCTTGTAATCGGAGCCTTTAGAAAGCCACTTCTGTTCTTGCTCGTGTTGCTCTATTTTTAACAGTCCACGAAGGCGCTGAATTTCGTCTGCTGTTGTCATGGGGGTAAAGGTAGGAGTTTTTTAGTTTACAACTTAGAGTTCATAATTCTGTACAAAATGAAGAAGTACTGAATATAATGAAACTGCCGACTAATAATTCAACAGCTTTCCGTTTAAGAAACACTTAGGTCTGCGCTGGTCACTTGATCATCGGTACCTTATTTCGGTAGGTATACCTATCGATTGCATGAATAGCTCCATTTTCAATCTTGGATGTTGGATGAACGAAATAGTGTTAACTATTTTTCAATTATGCTGTATATTCAGCGTTTTCACTTAGTAAATTTGATCCATGAAATGGACGATTTTAATTATAGTGGCTTTTTTAGCTGCTGTTGACAATTACGGTATAGCTCAGTATGATGCTACAAAGAAGTATGATTTTCATCCACCGTTGAACATCCCTTTGGTTTTGTCAGCAAACTTTGGTGAGTTGAGATCCAATCATTTTCATACAGGGATTGATTTTAAGACAAATCAAAAAACGGGATATAATTTATATAGCATTGAGGATGGTTACATTTCAAGGGTCAAGGTATCTCCTCATGGTTATGGATTAGTGGTTTACATTGATCACTATAATGGGTTGACTTCTGTGTATGCACATTGTGAGGAGTTTAAAGGTCCGCTGGCTGAATTGGTGCGTCAACAACAACGTAAAGCACAACATTATGAGATAGAATATTATCCTCCCAAGGACAGTTTAAAGGTGAAGAGGGGAGAGGTGATTGCGATTTCTGGTAATTCAGGAAGTAGCACTGCACCTCATTTACACTTTGAAATTCGCGATACAAAAACGGAACACGCGTTAAACCCTTTGTTGTTCAATTTTGAAGTGTTGGATACACGTAAGCCTACTATTCGTGGGGTGAAGGTCTATGCCCTGACAGACGAAGGTTACCGCATTCCGAATAAATCAAAAGTACTTTCTGCGTATGGCAGTAATGGAAGCTTTTCTGTATCAGGAAATAAACTTACCATTCCAGCGAATTATACATCTCCAAATGGTGGAGTAGGATTTGCATTTGATGCGATTGACCAATTGAATGCCGCCGATAATATTTGTGGGATTTTTAAGGTTTATCTTGAAATAGATGGAGATACCGTGTATCATCAAGATATGACAGAAATTAGCTTTGAAAGTAATCGTCAAATTAATTCACATAAAGATTACGAGGATTATCATTTGCGTAGAAAGCATTTTCAAAAGACGTTCAAAACACCGCACAACGAGTTACCCATATATAAGTACCTAAAAGACGATGGGATATTGAAATTTCAACCAGGAAAATCCTACGCTGTGCAATACAGTTGTGAAGATGCTTATGGAAATCGGAGTCAACTGGCGTTTGAGTTAGCTGTTATGGAAGGGGCACAAGGTGATGCTTCAGACTATTATTTAGACAACCGTACTTACCTTTACCCAGACAGTGCGTTTATGAAAGCCACCGACGATTACTATATTTTGTTTCCACCAGGGATGATTTATGAACCAACCCCATTAAAACTGAGCTATGCACAAGAACTGACGTTTGGATCGTCAGCTGTTCCTGTTGACGATTACTATAAAATTATGTTACCCATCAAAAACAAATCACTATCGAATCAGAAATACTGTGTCGTTCGGAAAAAAGATAACGGGGCAGTTCAAGTCATAATTGGAGTAGTAAATAAGGATTGGATCACAATTAAGGTCCGCGATTTTGGTCGTTTTTCGGTCGCGGCAGATACGACAGCTCCGGTTGTTACGCGAAAGAGTTTTGTGAATGGATCCACCGTGCGTGGTAAAGAACTGTATTTTAGCTTGTCTGATGATCTTTCAGGAATTGTCGAATATGATTTGTACATCGATGACGTATGGCAAGTGTTACAGTATGAGCCCAAAACGCGCAAGTATTTCTTTCCCCCTGATGCATCCATCGTCGGGAAGAAAAAGGTAGTATTGCGTCTAGAGGATGCGTGCGGTAATCGCGTAGAAGAGAACTATGAACTTGTTTTTTAACAAGAAGAAATCGCGTCACGAATTATTTTAACTGCTTTTATTTTTAACATCAATTTTACACCATTCATGTAATTCGTTGTGAATGAAAATATCCTATGTCATACATTTGGTAAAACAATTGAATGATGTTATGAGAAGATTGACGAGTGTATTTATTATTTTGGTATCGTGCTTTGTGATCCACGCGCAACAGGTTGGAACGACAACCATAACGTTTAATGATCCTTCAAGAACAGGAGGGTTTGGAAGCGGAGGAGGTGCAGGTCGACAAATCCAAACCGAGATTTATTATCCTGCGACCACTGCTGGAACCGATGTACCTTTATCGGTAGGGGAGTTTCCAATTGTTGTATTCGGGCATGGTTTCGTGATGGCTTGGGATGCGTATGAAAATATCTGGACCGATTTAGTAGCCAATGGGTACATCGTGGCGTTTCCAAGAACAGAAGGAGGGTTTTCACCTTCTCACGAAGATTTTGGAAAAGATTTGGCATTGGTCGTGGATGAATTATTAGTGTTAAACGATGATGTGACCAGTCTTTTCAATAATAAACTTTCAGGCAAGGCTGCTATTTGCGGCCACTCAATGGGAGGGGGAGCTACGTTCATTGCCGCTAATGAAACCACCAATATCCAAACGATAATTGGTTTAGCTCCTGCTGAAACTAATCCAAGTGCTGTGACTGCGGCTGCATCTGTTTCTTTGCCTGCATTGGTTTTGTCAGGTTCTGCGGACGGTGTGACCCCTGAAGCTGATCATCACTTACCTATTTTTAACGCTCTAACTTCGACGTGTAAATACTATGTCTCAATTACCGGCGGAGCACATTGTTATTTTGCCAACCCTAATTTTAATTGTGATACTGGAGAAGCATTTTCTGCAGGTGGAATTACGGTAACACGAACGGAACAGCAAGAAACGAGCAGCGACTATATGATTCCTTGGTTGAACATATATTTGAAGGATCAATGCGATGATAAATTTTTGATAGACGCCTTGGAGGCGAATGATGTTCGAACGGTGGTGAATGCATTATGCGTATTCGATTGTGAGGAACCTACCACTGGGTTAAGTGAGCAGCCTGCTTCCCAAATTACTATTTATCCGAATCCTGTTGCGCATGAACTTACAATCAACGGAATTCACGCTTCAGACAATGTACGCTTGACAAATTCATTGGGTGTGTTAGTTTTTGAAGGAATAGGGAGCAAATCTTTGGATGTGACCAACCTTCCAAACGGTGTATACTTTTTGGAAGTTAACGAGACATCATTCAAAGTGATTAAACGATAATACTGAAAACGAGATCAGCTTAAGAAGTCAGCTGGGATATAGAAAATAAAAAAAGGCTGTCTAATTTTAGACAGCCTTTTCAATATACTTTAACTACAGAATTAAGCAGTAACGCCGAAAACTTCTGCCATTTTCTTACCAATATGGGCTGGAGAATCTACCACATGGATTCCGCACTCACGCATGATTGCTTTCTTCGCTTCAGCAGTGTCTTCGCTTCCACCAACAATAGCACCAGCATGCCCCATTGTTCTTCCTTTTGGTGCAGTTTCACCAGCGATAAAACCTACTACAGGTTTTGTGCTATTTTCTTTAATCCAACGTGCAGCAATTGCTTCCAAGTTACCACCAATTTCACCAATCATCACGATTCCTTCAGTTTCAGGATCGTTCATTAACAGTTCAACTGCTTCTTTCGTGGTTGTACCAATAATTGGGTCACCACCGATTCCGATTGCTGTAGTAATTCCTAATCCAGCTTTAGCTACTTGGTCTGCCGCTTCGTAGGTTAATGTTCCTGATTTAGAAACAATTCCAATTTTCCCTTTCTTAAAAACAAAACCTGGCATAATACCTACTTTTGCTTCGTCAGCAGTGATGATTCCAGGACAGTTAGGACCAATCAATCGACATTCATAATCCTTGATATAGTCTTTTACCACCGTCATATCACGCACAGGAATACCTTCCGTAATACAAACAATCACTTTAATTCCAGCGTTAGCAGCTTCCATAATTGCATCTGCAGCAAAAGCTGGCGGAACGAAAATGATAGATACATCTGCACCAGTTTTATCTACTGCATCTTGAACAGAGTTAAAAACAGGGCGGTCAAGGTGAGATTGCCCTCCTTTTCCTGGAGTTACCCCTCCAACTACATTTGTTCCATACTCAATCATTTGACCAGCATGGAAAGTTCCTTCACTCCCCGTGAAACCTTGTACGATTACTTTAGAATTCTTATTTACTAATACGCTCATGTTGCGAGATTTTATCAAAAATTAAATTGCTTGTCAAAAATAGAGTTTTACAATTCTAAAGACAAGTAAAAAGTATGAAAAGTGTGAAAATAGTTTTTTGTTGATTCGGAAAGTTAAAAGTCGAAATCGTGTTGAGATGCGACTTAGGGTTGTCCTTTCATTGTTTGACTATATCGCAGCGCCTAAATCAGAATCAAATGCTCGTGTGAACGGTCAACTAGTTCTCAACCTTTGAGTCCCTTTGTGCCTTCCTTTGAGTAACTTTGAGATACTCGATCATCACAAAGTCGCACAAAGTTCACCGAGTGAGTAGCCCTAAAACTCCGTGTTTCTCTTTGCTTTATCTCTCTGCGCTCTGTGTTAATTTTTTTACCATAGAAATAGCACATTGAAAATCCGAACAAACTCTTCCGAATAATCAGCTTCAATCCGAATGGTTTCTTTTGATACTGGATGAATAAAATTCAACTTTTGCGCGTGAAGTAACATGGTGTTTAGCTGCCATTTTTCCAAAAAGAGTTTATTTTGTTTGTTACACCCATGCGGTCGATCTCCGATAATGGGGTGGCGGAGGTGATTCAAGTGTTTTCTAATTTGATGCATACGCCCCGTTTTTGGATACGCTTCAATCAGCGAGTAACGAGAAGTCGGATGTTTTCCCAGTGCAATCGGTAATTCGGTTTGTTGAATACACTTGAAAAGGGTTATGGCTTCTTGGGTTTTTCCTTTGTCGTTCGTGAGTGCATAGTCGACCATGATTTCTTCCGGAAAAAAACCTCTTACAATGGCGTGGTATCTTTTTACTGTGGATTCCTCGTGTAACGTTTGCTGCATGGGCGTAACAAATTCAGCTGTTTTGCTAAACAACAAAACCCCAGCAGTTTTTCGGTCTAAGCGATGTATGGGAAATATATGATAACCTACTTGATTACGGAGCAGCTGGAGTGCATAGACATCAGTATTTGTGGCAATCGACGAACGATGAACAAGTAATCCGTGAGGCTTATTGATGGCGATGAAGTACTCGTCCTCGTAAATAATCTCCAAGTTCATCGCTCAGGATGGTTATGAGTTCCCGAGTAAAGGAGCAATGTGTCGTTCTTTCTTGTCTTCAAAGATATCTGCGATAGTGACCATGATTCCCGTTTCTTCTACCCCTCCAAAGTCTGGATTGACGGCAGTTCCAAATGTTTTCATCGTAGGTGAGAGGTGCATATAGATATTGACTAATGGAGGCACATTTTCACCGCGCGTGCGCACATATTGGTTCAATACTTTAAATCCATCTTTGAAATCCAGTCCTTCGATGAATGCTTGAATTTCTAGCTCATTATAATCTTGATGCAATGGGTGAATCGGTGTTACCAGCTTTTCATGATCGGGGAAATAATGACGCATGAAATGAAGTAAAAAATCACGACATTCCCTATTGTACTCAGGATACATGGTTACCTTTCCGAAGAAGTATTTCAATTCGGGATACACGATGGTTAACACCCCGAGACCATCCCAAATATTATCCAATGCAAACAACCCTTTCCGCGGATTCACACTGGGTTGAAACATCGGCTGCACCCAGCTTCGCCCTAACTCAATGGTATTTGGAAGATAGTTTTTAACAAAGTCATCTGAGAAGTGAAAGTAATGACTTGTGCTCATGGTGAGCGGAGAAATTCCGCTTTCAATGACTTTCGCGCAATCAATAAATCGGTACCCTCCAATAATTTCCTCATCTTCAGGACTCCAAACGATGAGTTGCTCATAGCACAAATCGCGTGTATCATATTCGTCTAAGTCCAACGATTTTTTAGTGCCTCCACCTGCAGTTCGAAAAGAGAGCTCGCGAAGTCGTCCAATTTCTCTAACCACATTGGGTGCATTATGGTGATTTACGATGTAAATTTCATTCTCTCCTTTGCGTGTATGGCGTGCAAAACGATCTTTCGAAAGTTCTTTTTTGAGTAGCGATCGATCAATTGGATCTATTATTGGCTCTACATTATCGGTCATTTGTCGGACTTTAAGGTATATACTTCTTCTTGAATGTGCTCGGCCCATTCTTGATAATTCTTTGATGTGTCGAGTTGGTCCGCAAATATAGGTTTTCCGAAGTAAATTTCAATTTTCTCATCGTGTTGCTTGTACAATTCATTGACTAAATACAGCATTTCGACGTTCGCTTTTATTCCAATTATTTTTCGGATGCGATAGAGGTTATAGAAAAACTTTGAGAGTTCTCCATCGATAAAAACTGGAATGATGGGCTTGTCATATTTTTTTGCTCGGGAAATGAACGTTTTTTTCCACTTTAGATCCTTTACTTTGCCATTCGTTTTTCGACTGACCAAACCAGCGGGAAAAATACAGAGTAAGTCATTTCCTTGGAATGTCTCATCCACTTTTTTAAGGGAGTCAGTGGCGTTTGAACCGTATTTGTTGAC
>JALQTG010000203.1 GCA_023264075.1 Crocinitomicaceae bacterium | reverse complement strand
TGCTGTAACGCAACCATAGCGAGGAATTACAAACTCTTGACCTATATTTGCGCCTCGTTGGGGATGTAGCTCAGTTGGCTAGAGCGTTTGACTGGCAGTCAAGAGGTCGTGGGTTCGAATCCCATCTTCTCCACTTATTTTTATTTGCTTCTCTATTCAATTTATGGAGCAGGTAAAGTTTCAAATTTCTATTATATGTTGGTCATGGGAAGAGCAATCCTTCTTTTTTATAGTGTGTATTTGGTGCTTCTATTTTTGGAATTGGAAGTGGATACCTTCCTAAAGCCGCTATTGATTCCTCTGCTCATCCTTTTTATACTCCTTGATCGTCCGCAACAGTTTTTATCGCTTATTGTCGGGGCACTTGTCTTTTCTACGCTTGGCGATGTATTTCTACTATCGGATGCCGAATTGTTCTTTATGTTAGGCTTGGGTTCATTCTTTATTGCGCACATTTTGTATTCTTGGATTTTTTCAGCGGCTTTGCGGAGGGAGTTTGCATTTAAAGTAAACCCTTGGCCGCTTAGTATTATTCTAACCTATTTGATTGTTTTTTTAGGTTATTTGTGGGCGTCTTTAGGAGAGTTATTGATTCCTGTTGTGGCATATGCGTTCATCATTTCGACAATGCTCTTCTTGGCGTGGACATGGCACTTAAGTGCTCAAAAAAAATCAACGTTTATCATTTTGATGGGAGCATTACTTTTTGTGGTCTCAGATAGCTTGCTCGCAATTTCGCTGTTTAAATCGTCCTTTTATATGGACCATTTTTGGGTGATGTTGACCTACCTGGCTGCACAATTCTTATTGATTCATGGTTTATGGAGTCGGTACAGATTAACTTGATGTATTTTTACGCAGGTATTCCTTTTTCTATTATTTTTGCCTTTCAGTTCTTAACAATGTTAATACTTATAAAGAAAGGTGGAGGGACAGGCCCTTTGAAACCTTGGCAACCTTTCAGTTTCACAACTGATTTCGGTGCCAAATCCTTTTCGATAATATCGGAAGAGATAAGTAGAAATCATTCGGGTAACACCAACAATTTTCTCCTTTCTTTGTAATGTTTTGAAGTAATTCAGGGAATATTACTTAATTGGAAAAAAATGGAAAAACCAGATATACGAGATTTAATAAAAGAACGCATTCTAGTCTTGGATGGCGCGATGGGAACGATGATTCAACGTCACACGTTAGACGAAGATGACTTCCGTAAAGGATGGTTTGAAAATCATACGCATCCACTAAAAGGGAATAATGATTTGTTGTCGTTGACTCGCCCTGAAATTATAAAAGAGATTCACCGTGCTTATTTCGCAGCTGGAGCCGATATCGCTGAAACAAACACGTTTTCAGGTACCACTATTGCACAGGCAGATTATGCACTGGAAAATGCCGTTTACGACATTAACTTTCACTCTGCAAAGATTGCTCGAGAAGTGGCAGATGAGTTTACTGAAAAGGAACCGAATAAGCCGAGGTACGTCGCTGGTTCTATCGGTCCAACGAATAGAACGGCTTCGATTTCTCCCGATGTAAACGACCCTGGCTATAGAGCCATTACTTTTGATGAATTAGTTGAAGCGTACTCACAACAGGTAAAAGCTTTGATAGATGGAGGAGTAGATCTCTTGTTAGTTGAAACTGTATTCGATACATTGAATGCTAAGGCAGCATTATTTGCTATTGACGTGATTCAAGAAGAACTGGGAACTAATCTTCCCATAATGGTTTCAGGAACCATCACGGATGCTTCAGGGAGAACACTAACTGGACAAACAACAGAATCATTTTTGATTTCAATTTCGCATATGTCGCTATTGAGTGTCGGTTTGAATTGTGCCCTGGGCGCAAAAGACTTAAGACAATATTTAAAAGTACTGGACGAAAAAGCACCGTTTTACGTTTCTGCGCACCCGAATGCTGGTTTACCAAATGAGTTTGGTGAATATGATGAAACACCCGAAATTATGGGGAAACAAATACAAGAATTTCTGGAAGAAGGGTTAGTGAATATTATCGGTGGTTGTTGTGGAACAACTCCGGAGCATATTAAAGTGATTGCAGATTTGGCCACTAAATACGCCGCGAGGAAAGTAGAGGCAAATTAATGGAATGAAAGGTTTCTGGAAAAATGAACGATAGAATGAATAAGACATTACCCCCACTAAAACTTTCTGGTTTAGAACCGTTAGTTGTTACTCCTGAAACCAATTTCATCAATGTTGGCGAACGAACAAATGTAACGGGTTCTGCAAAGTTTTTGCGCCTCATCAAAGAGGATAATTACGAAGAAGCATTAACCGTGGCACTCGACCAAGTGCAAGGTGGGGCGCAGATTATTGACGTCAACATGGACGAGGGGATGATTGACGGAAAAGAAGCAATGGTGAAATTCTTGAATTTAATTGCCTCCGAACCAGAAATCGCCCGTGTTCCAGTGATGATAGATTCTTCCAAATGGGAGATCATTGAAGCAGGGCTTAAGTGTATTCAAGGAAAAGGTGTAGTAAACTCAATTTCCCTGAAGGAAGGGGAAGATGAATTTATTTATCGAGCCAAACAAATAAAGCGTTACGGAGCCGCTGTCATTGTTATGGCCTTTGATGAAGATGGACAAGCGGATAACTATGAGCGCCGGATTGAAATCTGCAAAAGATCCTATGATATTTTGGTGGATAAAGTCAAATTTCCTCCTCAAGACATCATTTTTGACCCCAATATTTTCCCTGTGGCTACGGGAATGGATGAGCATAGAAACAATGCAGTAGATTTTTTTAGGGCTACACGATGGATTCGTGAAAATCTTCCCGGAGTGCACGTTTCTGGTGGGGTTTCCAATGTTTCTTTTTCATTTCGGGGTAACAATGCTGTGCGTGAGGCGATGCATTCTGCGTTTTTATATCACGCGATTAAGGAAGGAATGGATATGGGAATTGTTAATCCCGCCATGCTGGAGGTGTATGATGATATCGATAAAGTTTTACTAGAGTATGTTGAAGATGTATTGCTTAATCGCAGAGACGATGCCACAGAACGCTTATTAGATTATGCTGAAAGCTTCAAGGGAGAAGGAAAGAAACGAGAAATTGATTTGTCGTGGAGAGACCAGCCTGTCAATGACCGTTTAGCACATGCATTGGTAAAAGGTATTGTTGAATTTATTGATGAAGATACCGAAGAATGTCGAAAACAATACGAACGCCCCATTGAAGTGATTGAAGGCCCGCTAATGGATGGAATGAACATCGTTGGAGATTTATTCGGAAGCGGAAAAATGTTTTTGCCACAAGTGGTAAAGTCCGCGCGTGTTATGAAAAAGTCCGTCGCATATTTATTACCATTTATTGAAGCCGATAAACGAGAAGGAGATAAACCGAACGGGCGGGTTTTGATGGCCACGGTAAAAGGAGATGTGCATGATATTGGGAAAAACATCGTTGGGGTTGTGCTTGGCTGCAATAATTATGACGTCATTGATATGGGTGTAATGGTACCGGCAGAGAAAATCATAGCAAAAGCAATTGAAGAAAACGTGGATATCATTGGATTGAGTGGATTGATTACTCCCTCTTTAGACGAAATGGTAAACATGGCTAAAGAAATGCAACGTGCAAATTTAAATATTCCGTTATTGATTGGGGGAGCAACAACTTCTCGTGTTCATACAGCGGTAAAGATTGAAGAACATTATAAAAATAATCAAACGGTGCATGTGTTGGATGCTTCACGATCGGTGACAGTGGTTGAAAGCTTGTTAGGCCCAAAGCGCGATGAGTTTGTAAACACAACCAAAGCTGATTATAAAAAGTTACGGGAGCATCATGCAAAGAGCAGAGCGAATAAAACGTATTTACCATTGGATGAAGCGCGGAGGAACAAGTTTACAATCGAGTGGAGGCAAGAAGATATTGTTATTCCTCAAAAATTAGGGATTACCGAATTTGTTAATTATCATTTAGCAGAACTCGTCGATTACATCGATTGGACCCCCTTCTTCCAAACGTGGGAATTAGCCGGACGTTTTCCTAATATTTTGACAGATGAGGTAGTCGGTGAAGCAGCTACCAAATTATATGAGGACGCAAAGCGGATGTTGGATCAAATTATCAATGAAAAATGGCTAGAAGCGCGTGCTGTAATCGGACTCTTTCCTGCTAGTTCCGTGAATGATGATGACATTGAGATTTATACCGATGACACCCGTTTTGAAGTACTTACCGTACAACATACGATTCGCCAACAACTTAAGAAATCGGATGCTGCCGACAATATAGCTTTATCGGACTTTATTGCTCCGAAAGAATCAGGTATTCAAGATTATATCGGAGGATTTGTGGTGACTACTGGACTAGGAATAGATGAGCACATTGCCCGCTTCGAAGCAGACCACGATGATTACAATTCCATTATGTTGAAAGCCATAGCAGATAGATTAGCTGAAGCTTTTGCGGAACGTATGCATGAACGCGTAAGAAAAGAATTTTGGGGTTACGCGGCAAATGAAAAACTGGATAATGATTCTCTAATCAAAGAAAAATACCAAGGTATTCGTCCTGCACCGGGTTATCCTGCCTGTCCCGACCATACTGAAAAACCCGACTTATTTCGCATTCTAAACGCTACAGAAATAACTGGCGTAAGTTTAACTGAAAGCATGGCAATGATGCCTACAGCGGCGGTAAGCGGTTGGTATTTTGCGCATCCTCAAAGCAAGTATTTTGGCGTTGGAAAAATTACGAAAGATCAAGTGGAGAGTTTGGCAGAGCGGAAAGGATTGACAGTTAAGGAAATGGAGAGATGGTTGGGGCCTAATTTGGAGTATTGATCTTTTTAATTGTAAACAAAAGAGCTAAACTCATTTGGGGTTAATAATGATTGTTCCGAAGTTTTTCCGCGTTTAAAATTGTTATAGTTGCTCCTTTCGAAAGTATGAGTCCATCGTCTTTAAACTCGCTTAATATTCTAATTACGGAAGCCGTTGCAGTCCCTACCATACTTGCTATTTCATCCCTTGAAACCTTAATTTCAACTACATCCTCGGAATCAAACTTATAGTTTTCATAGAGTTTAATTAAAGAATCTGCCACACGTTTTCGAACGGTATTATAGGCCAACGTCACCAATTTTTTTTCTCTTTCGATAACATTTCCTGCGAGTAGCTTAATAAACGTATTGGACACATCACGATCCTGCATTAATAGATTTTCAAAGTCGCTCTTTGGGATACAGGTTATCTTGGACTTTTCTAAGGTCATTGAGTATTCCGAATAATTATCTCCGCTCAATAATTCAGTATAACCAAAAAAGTGGTTTGAACCATGAATTTCTGTTACCAATTCTTTATCCTCTTCAGATACTCTGAATGATCGAACATGTCCACTTTCTAAAAAATATAAGAACTCAGGGACATCACCTTTTTTATAAACGTATTCGCGTTTTTCTAAAATTTTAGTTTCAAAATTCTCAACTAACTTCTTTAATTCTGAAAAACCGGATATTGTTTTCTTTAATTCTGATAATTGATTGCTCGAATGGATAATCTCTTCTAGTTGAGCCTTTTTCATCAATCTAGTTGAGATTGCGTCTAACAACTCTTTTTGTTGGAAGGGTTTAGAAATGTAGTCATCTGCTCCTAGACTCATTCCTTTACGGAAATCATTTTTTTCAGATTTGGCGGTTAAAAAGATAAATGGAATTCCACGTGTGTCTGGATATTTACTTAGGTATGATAAAACACCATAACCATCGAGCTCCGGCATCATGATGTCACACAATACAAGGTCCGGCTTAACATGCTCGATTAACTGTAATCCTTCAATACCATCCTTTGCAGTTCGAACCGAATAATTTGACAATTCCAAAAGTTCCTTAATGTTTTCACACATTTCAGCATTGTCCTCGATCACTACTATTTTTTTCATCTAATTCTTTTTTGGTAATGTAATGAAAAAAACTGTCCCTTGACCTTCTGCACTTTCAAAAGAAATTGTCCCTTGCAGAATATCAAGATACCTCTTTACAATAGTTAATCCCAGTCCAGTTCCTTCTATATTTAATACATTTTTTGATCTAAAAAATCGTTCAAACATTTTATTTTGTTCATTTTTTGGAATCCCAAGTCCTTGATCTCTCACGCTGATTTGAATTGAACTATCTTGAATTTCCAAAGTTACTGTGATTTGTGTATTTTCAAAACTATACTTTATAGCATTGGAAAGCAGATTAATTAAGATGTTTTTTACCAAGTTTTTATCTGTGTGCAAAATGATTTTTTGTTCCAAGAAAAGTTCAATAACCTGATTTTTTTTTAGATTAACACCCATTTCTTCTATAACTTCATGAAGTAATTCATGGAGGTCTACTTCTCCCATATTTGGTTGGATATTTCCTGACTCTAGTTTGTCTAAGGAGAGAAAATCATTGAGTATGAGATTCAAATTTTGTATAGAGTTTTTTATTCTGTCGGTATGTTTTTTAATTTGATCTACAGCCTTTTTGTCAACATATAGATCGATTAATTCAGCAGAACTATTAATAGTTGTGAGTGGTGTTCTAAATTCATGCGAAGCCATTGAGACGAATCGAGATTTTAATTCATTCAATTCCATTTCTTTTTCGAGATTTTTTTTAAGTCGTATTTCAACTTGTTTTTGAACAGTAATGTTGTTTTCGAAAACTATGATTCGATCAATTTTCTCCTCTTCCTCCCCGAGAGGAACGATATTTACTAAAAACGTATCTTCATTTTGTTTAATCTCAAAGGTTACTTGATTTCCTTGGAAACCTTTTTCTAAATATTCTTCCACATACTTCTTTTTTCTTACATCAAAGCCTCGTGTAAATGGTTTGCCTATTAATTCGCCTTCCTTGTCTTGCACTTTCATATGTTGACCTTCGATAAAAAGATAGTTGAAGTTCCTATCTAAAATGCTTATGACACCACTCGGGTAATTTCGTGCAATCGATTGATAGAGCTTTTCACTTTTTTGCAGTTCTTCGGTTCTTTCCTCAACTTTGACCTCAAGACTTTGTGTTAAGTCGAATAACATTTCCTCGTAAAAAAGCTTACTAGTTATATCAGTTATTAAAAGGAGAATTAAATTTTCTTGTTCTTTCTGATCAATTGGTTTGACACGGATTTCTACAGAAATTTGCTGTTGATTTTTTTTAATCCCCAACATTCGTTTAATAAAAAAATTATTCTTTATATCTTCAAACCGTGAGAACCTATTCGTTGAGCTTTGATTTAGAACAAATAATTCATTAACATCCGAATCGATTAATTCGAACGTATCATATTCAAAATATTTATTCAAAGCTGAATTTGTGAATTTGATTTTACCTGATGAATCACAAATGATAACACCTTCGCTGATTTGGTCCAAAATATTTTCAGAAATGTTTTGCAATTCTATGGTTTTTAAATGTTAAAATAGTACTACTTCATGCAAACAAGTTGATTAAAAATCAGACTTACATAATCATCAAATTTAAAGAAATTCTACTAACTTTATTTGCATTAATTTAATATGAAAAAAACAGCCCTTATAACCGGAGCAACAAGCGGAATAGGTAAAGCAACAGCCATCCGGTTTGCGCAAGAAGGAATTCGTATCGTATTATGCGGCCGAAAGGAATATATTTTGGACCAACTAAAGGTTGAGCTATCTGCTCATACCGATGTATACACCATATGTTTCGATGTGCGCGATAAATTGAAAGTTGAATCCGAAATAGAGTTACTTCCACCTGAGTTTTCGAAGATTGATGTATTGATTAATAACGCAGGTAATGCGCATGGATTAGACCCTATTCAATCGGGAAGCTCAGAAGATTGGGAGGCTATGCTGGATATCAATGTAAAAGGGTTGTTAAATGTTTCCAAACCGGTTATTTCGAAAATGATTGAGCAAAAGAGCGGACATATCATAAATATTGGCTCGACTGCCGGAAAAGAAGTTTATCCGAATGGAAATGTCTATTGTGCTAGTAAGCATGCCGTAGACGCACTCAATCAAGGCATGCGCATGGATTTAAATCAATACGGAATTCGCGTTGGAGCCGTTAATCCGGGAATGGTAGAAACTGCCTTTAGTGAAGTGCGGTTTAAAGGGGATACTGAGCGCGCTTCAAAAGTTTATCAGGGATTTGACGCATTGCAAGCGGAAGACATAGCGGATATCATTTATTTTGTGATTTCCCGTCCGTATCATGTAAATATCGCTGATTTAATTGTGATGCCAACTGCCCAGGCGAGCAGCACCATTGTCAATAGAAACAAATAACTAGGTCAAATACTCCTCAATAGATTGAGTGATTTCTGCACTATTCTGTTCCTCCATGCATTTAAAATGGCCTTTTGGACATTTCTGATGACCAATTTTAGAACATGGTCGACAGTTCAATCCTTCTACTTGGTGGACAAGAATATTGTTTGATTGCTGAGGCCTATAGGCATACATCCCTAATTCAGGAACTGTATTCCCCCAAACTGAGATTATAGGAGTTTTAAAAGCACTTGCTATGTGCATGAGTCCAGTATCATGGGTGAGTAGTGCTGTAGATTGTTTCACCATGGAAGCACTTTGAGCAAGACTCAATTTTCCGCATAAGTTAATAATGGTTTTTTCTGTTAAATTGCTTTTTAAATTTTCCCCCGCTGCTTTATCTTCTTTTCCTCCAAGTAGAATAATCGGTTGTGTAAGTCCAGATAGGATTTCTACTAACTTGTGCGCTGGTAATCGCTTTGTTGCAAACTGTGCCCCAACGGCTACGGCTACATATTTGGTTAAACCATAGGTTGCAGAAACATCAATAACATCTTCTTCGGGAATGAAAAAATCAATTCCCTGTCGGTCGTTGGTTACATTTAAAGTCTTCACAGCTTCAAAATACCGATCTACGACATGAACATCGGGCATAGCTTTCCGTTTGAAATTGACCAACAACCACTTTTCTAGATTAAGCTTAGGAAAGGCATAAGATTTTGCACCAAGAGCTCTTTTTATGCGGGCAGTCCTTATGTTTTTGTGAAGGTCGATTACAACATCGAATTGTTCGGCACGCAATTCTTGAATTAAGAACGACGTATTCCCATTTAAAACATGAACTTTGTCGACAAACGGGTTAGATTCCAGAATAGAAGAATACGCAACCTTCGTTACATAATGTAACTCACTCGAAGGAAGTTGCTGCTTGATACAGCGTATAACGGGACTTGTCAACACGATATCGCCGATGGAACTGAATCTGATGACAAGAATTTTCATAGGACAAATTTAGAATTTCGAGGCGACAGTTAAGAGGTTTGATTCGTAAAAGTTTCTAATCATGCCGAAGAAATTAAAAAGTCCACCTATATTTGAAGGGAAACAAAAGGGTAGAAATTATGCGGATAGAACTATTGAACAAAATTTGTCAAGCGCCAGGGGCACCAGGTTACGAGAAAAAAATCAGAGAATTAATTATCCAAGAAGTCACACCATATGTGGATAGTATCGAACTAGACAATATGGGTAATGTTTACGGAATTAAAAAGGGAAAGGCAAAGAAGCGAGTGATGGTTGGAGCGCACATGGATGAGATTGGTTTTATTGTTACTCATATTGATGAGAAGGGATTTATCCGGTTTCATACACTCGGCGGATTTGATCCAAAAACATTAACTGCTCAGCGAGTGCTTATTCATGGGAAAAAGGATGTAATCGGGGTAATGGCAGCCAAGCCAATCCATGTGATGACACCTGATGAGCGCAACAAAGTAGCCAAAATAACTGACTTCTTCATTGATACTGGGCTATCAAAAGAAGAAGTAGAGGCGCTCGTTAAAATTGGAGATCCAATTACTCGTGAGCGTTCCTTTATTGAAATGGGTAATTGTGTCAACAGTAAGTCATTGGACAATCGACTAGCTGTGTTTATTCTAATTGAAGCGTTGCGCGAACTAAAAGACAAAGAAGTGCCATATGACGTGTATGGAGTTTTCACAGTTCAAGAGGAGGTTGGGATTCGAGGCGCAAATGTTTCCGCTATGCGCATTAATCCTGATTTTGGTTTTGGATTGGATACGACCATTGCTTATGACCTGCCGGGAGCTGCTGCACATGAAAAAATCACCTCACTTGGAGAAGGTGCGGCAATTAAGATTATGGATGCATCGACCATTTGTGATTATCGAATGGTGGATTATATGAAAAAAACAGCGGATAAGCATGGGATCAAGTGGCAGCCTGAGATCTTAACTGCAGGAGGAACGGATACCGCCGGAATTCAACGCATGACTGAAGGCGGTTCTATTGCTGGAGCTATTTCAATTCCCACACGTCATTTGCATCAAGTGATTGAGATGGCCAATAAAGACGATATTCAAGGAAGTATAGAGTTATTGAAGAATTGTCTTATTGATTTGGATACCTACGATTGGAATTTTTAAGGATTAAACCTATATTTACAGAAACTATAAAACTATGAAACACATTGTATTAGGCTTCATTTTATTTTTCGGAGGCACTTTGTTTTCACAACAACTGGAATCTCCTTTACCGAAGGGGTTAACAAAAGCGGAAAAAGAACAACTCTCCACGTACGCCTTTTCTTCACAAGGTAATCGTGCTACCACAACTCCTCCTCAAGGTAATCTTCGTTTGATGGCAGAATGGGAAGAAACGGATTATCTATTGGTAGCTTGGGTGAGTAATTACGCCAATACCATTACGTCGATTATTGAGGCAGCTGTTCAGGAGTGCAAAGTATTGATGGTAGTGCGTCCAACGAATTACAACACGATGATGTCCACACTGACCAATGCCGGAATTTCTATGGATAGTATTGAGGTTATTCAACGTAATGTGAATTCCGTTTGGATTCGAGATTATGCAGCAAACCCTGTTTATAAGGACTGGAATGACTCCTTGATTTTAGTGGATTGGATTTATAACCGTCCACGACCTGATGACGACACCTCGCCTGAAGCACATGCCAATCATCTTGGTATTCCGCTTTATCAAATGACTGCTCCACCTTCGGATATTGTTGCAACTGGAGGGAATTATATGGGTGATGGATTAGGTACTGCTTTTTCGTCTGAGTTGATTTTAGAGGAGAATGCAGCTGGTAATGGTTTTGGGGTTACACCTAAAACAAATGCGGATATCGATCAAATTTATCAAGACTTCATGGGGATTGATGAGTATATTAAAATGACAGTTTTGCCGTACGATGATATCCATCACATTGACATGCATATGAAACTGTTGGATGAAGAGACTTTGTTAGTGAGTGAATATCCTCAAGGTGTAGCTGATGGTCCTCAAATAGAAGCGAATTTGCAGTATGTTTTGAGTAATTATATGTCTCCTTTTGGAACGCCTTACAGAGTGATTCGTATACCTTCGCCTCCTTCGACTGGAGGTTTGTATCCAGATAATAATGGGTATTATAGGACTTACGCCAATCAGGTGTTCATCAATAATACTGTATTGGTTCCTTTTTATCGAGAAGAATGGGACACCATTGCCCGACGAATCTTGGAGGATGCCATGCCAGGGTATAATATTGTAGGGATTAACGTAGATGCCGCTTCTGGAGAGCAACTGATTGCAGCTGGTGGCGCAATACATTGTATTACTCACTCCATTGGTGTTCAAGACCCTTTAATTATTTCTCATCAGCGCCTGGAAGATACTTATGACAATCTGAACGACTATGTTGTGAATGCATATATCAGTCACAGGTCTGATATCCAAAGCGCGAATCTGTTCTATAAAATTGGTCAGGCTGGTTCCTATCAGCAAGTTGCTATGACGAATATAGGAGGTGAAGATTGGCAAGGACTTATACCTGCTCAGCAAGGCGAGGTAGATATTTATTATTATATACAAGCAACGGCAAACTCTGGAAAGACGGGTAACCGTCCAATGCCTGCTCCAGATGGATATTGGAAATTTACTGTTTTCGATAATGGAACTACGAGTCTGGAAGAAACAGAGTTGTCTGCGCCTTTAATTTATCCAAATCCGGCCAACGCGATTACAGTTGTTCCATTTGATGGAATGGCGGGAGAGCAGGGGAAAATTGAACTATTTGATGACTCAGGGCGTTTGGTAAAATTAATTCATGACGGAGATTTTGAAATTGGTGCACACAATTATTTTATTGATGCATCCACTTTTTCAAATGGAACTTACGTTGTGAAATACAGCTCAAACTATCGTGTTATGAATCAACGCTTACTGATTTATTAATGAATATTCACGTGCGTATCGAAAATGGTCCGCTCTTTGTAAAGTAGGAATAAATTAATTAAACTATTGTTATGAAAAAATTACTTGTTGCCTTTTTATTATTGGGTGCAACCCAATCTTTTTCTCAAGTTGTTGTGGATGACGCATACATCAATGAATTGGAAAATGTAAAGTATGTTGAACTGGTTGGGAGAAACAAGATAGGGTTTGGAAAAATCAAAATTATTGTTGATTACGGACAACCGCTAAAGTTGTTTACTTCTCAGGCAATTCGGTCGACAGATGGAACAAAAGTGGCTTTCAATTCAATGATTGATGGTCTTAACTTTATGGAAGCCAATGGGTGGGAGTATGTATCCAATTATGTGATCCCAGCGCGGACTGAGACAGATGAGAATGAAATTCGGTATATTCTTCGTAGAAAAGAAAATTAGTCATAACTATTGAACGTTAATCAATGAGGGCTGTCCAAAAAGGACGGCCCTCATTGTATTATAAAAGTTCATTCGCCAAATTTGCCAGTTCTGAACGTTCACCTTTTTCAAGCTTTACGTGTGCGAAAAGTTTTTGTCCTTTAACTCGGTCGATTAAGTATGCCAGGCCATTTGAGTTCTCATCCAAATAGGGAGTATCTATTTGGTGGACATCTCCTGTAAAAATAATTTTAGTCCCTTCGCCTGCTCGTGTGATAATGGTTTTGACCTCATGTGGTGTGAGGTTTTGAGCTTCATCCACGATAAATATTATATTTGAAAGACTTCTTCCTCGAATGAACGCCAATGGAGTAATCATAATTTTACCTTGTTCTTGCATTTCAAGAATTGTCTTGTGTTTCTTTTCGTTTTCGCCAAATTGGTTAAGGATATACTTTAAGTTATCCCATAGCGGTTCCATATAAGGTGAAATTTTATCATTGGCATCACCTGGTAGAAATCCAATATCTCTGTTCGATAATGGAATAATTGGGCGTGCAAGAATGATTTGTTGAAAGGAAGTATGTTGTTCTAAAGCCGAGGCAAGAGCCAACAATGTTTTACCTGTACCTGCAACACCTTGTAGAACAACTAATTTGATTTCAGGATTCATCAATGCATTGATGGCAAATGCCTGCTCCGCGTTTTTGGGTTTAATACCGTACGTATAATTCTTTTCAACGCGTTCAATAATGTCTAAAAAAGGATTGTAGTATGCGAGTGATGACGATTTCCCATTTTTTAAGATGTAATATCCATTTGCTATTTTATGTGTACCTAGGATACCATTTTCATCAACATGTCCTTTGGTAAATAAATCACGAATTACTTCAGAGTCAATGTTGTCAACTGAGATTAAGCTATTTTTATCCAGTGTTTGATTATCTACTTTCCCAGTTTCATAATCTTCTGCGGCGAGTCCCAATGCCTTTGCCTTGATTCTTAAATTAATATCTTTAGTTACCAAAATAACTTGTATACCTGCATTGTTTTCTTGCAAGTATAAAGCAGTATTAATGATTTTATGATCATTTTTTCCTTCCGCATATACTTTTTCGGCATTGTATTCTCCCATTGACTTGTTTAGTGCAACATGAAAACGTCCTTTTCCTTTACCAAGCGGGATCCATTCTTGCAAAGAGCTTATTCCAGAAATCTTATCGATAAACCGAATAACTTCCCGCGCTGAGAAGTTCTTTGTGTCATTACCGACTTTAAACTTGTCCAATTCTTCTAACACAGTAATAGGAATTGATACATCGTGACGTTCGAAATTCATTATTGCACTGTGATCATGTAAAAGAACTGAAGTATCTAACACGAAGATTTTTTTCTTTTTAGGCATAGTTTGTTATTTGGCTTTAAGGTAAAAATATATCAACGACGGCATGAATATGTATCAGAGGAGTTATTAACAAATGGTATGTAATTAACTAGTTCATAATTTCTTATAAAGTATTTCTGCCTCTTGTGTTAATAGAATTTAATCGCTACATTATAGTAGGTTAATATTTTGTTTTTATGATTCCAACTAATTTAGTCGTTCTTGCGTCATAATGTCATGAAGCATCTCATTTTAGTAGTGATATTAGTTCTGTTTTCGCAATTTTCTTTTGGTCAACGACCTTCCGACCTTGAATTGTGGACAGGTGGTGAAGTCGGATTCAAATTATCTAAAAAGTTTTCTGGTTCTATTACTGGACAGGTTCGATTTAATGATACTTTAACCGCCATAAAGAAGTCTTTGACAGAATTTGGAGCGCAGTATAAATTGGGAAAACGATTCAGTTTGAAAGGAATGTATAGGGTTACTTTACCTCCAAATCAACCTGTCCAACATCGATTAGCAATTGACGCTAACTGCGGTTGGAAGGAAAAAGGCCGACCTTTATCTGTGAAGTACAGATTAAGGTATCAGCATGTTTTGGGAGGAAACAAAACTTATATCCGAAACAAAATTAAGGTTGATTATAATTTAAGTAAACTAGTGGACCCCTCGTTAGCATATGAGTTGTTCTTTAGGCTGAATGGCAAGAACGAGTTTCGAGTATCTCGGCTTACAATTGGCTTGGATTGGAAAATCAATAAGCACTTAGAGCTCACCACATATTTCCGATTACAAGATGACATCTTTATTAAGTCTCCCGAAAGACAGCATATTATTGGTTTTTTGTTGGCTTATGATTTAGATATACTGAAAACCACTAAAAGGGCGGGTAGTTGAAAGATAAAACGCGTTCTTTTATATAGAAAAAATCAATTGAGCTGCAAAAAAGTAAAATCAGTCTCGTAGGACTTGTCCATTATCACCAACTCGGTATACTTCAACTTTTTAATGATAAATGTCCTATTGCCTGGACCAAATGGAAACTGTTCGCCACCATTTACAGCTCCTGAAAAGTCTAGGGTTATTGCCTCTTTCTCTTCCTCCCAACTCCAGGCTCCTGTAAATGTAATTAGGGAGTCGTATGGATTCCAATAATATTTAGTGAATGAACCATCAGCATTGAAGTGCATTTCAAGATTGTAGTCATCATAAACCCCATTAGACTCTAGTACACCCGTTAGATTCCATTCTTGACATAGGCGCTTTTCCTTACTGCGAAGTGATAGAGCAGGACCCTCTGGATATTTACCACAACTTATTAGTGTGAACAAGATTAGCGAAAGCGAAAGTATCTTTGTCTGCATTGGTTTACTACGACTTTTAAGAAAAAATGTTTCAAATCACTTTATTTACTTATTACTTTAAACTCTACACGTCTATTTTCCTGCCTTCCTTCTTCCGTTTCATTAGTTGCAACTGGTTGGTCCTTACCATAACCTTTATAGGTGAGTCGCGATGCGTTTATTCCGTTATCAATCAAATAGTTTACAACAGATTGCGCTCTATCGTTGGATAATTTTTTGTTGTATTCGGCGGACCCTTTGCTATCCGTATGTCCTCCAATCTCAATTTTCATGGAAGGATTATCATCCAAAATACGTTTCAAACGGTTTAATTCAGCAATCGATTCAGAACGTAATGAAGATTTGTTAAAGTCGAAGAAAATGTTTTTCAAAACAACCTTTGTTCCAACCTCAATTTTATTCAGGCATACATCTTTTACAACTTCATTGTATACTGAAAGTGAATCGCTAGTTAAATCGAAGCTCTGTGAAGAAAATAGATATCCTTCAGCATTGATGTTAATCCCATAATTTTTACCCGAAGGAAGTGAAATGAGGTATTTTCCAGTTTGACTGTTTGAATTATAGGATGCAATCACTTCGTTTTTCTGATTATCCGTTACTTCAATTGATGCGGAAATAGGCTTTCCGGTTTCACAATCTTTAATGACCCCTTTGAATACGGTTAATTGCGGACCAGTGCTAACTGATTCTTTGTCGTCTTTTATAATTGGTGTAAAACGAATTTCATAAATATCTATGACCCCTCCATTTCGTCCTGTCGCATAATAACCTGTTCTACCATTCGCAGCTAGTACAAAGAACAAGTCATTTTCAACAGTATTAATTGGTTCACCTAAACTTTTTGGTTTTGACCATTTTCCATCTTTGAGTTCTGATTTAAAAATATCATATCCTCCCAATGATCCATGACCCTTGGAAGAAAAATACAAAGTTCGACCGTCAGGATGAATGAAGACTCCTTCTTCATCTTCCTTGGTATTAATAGTTTTCCCAAGGTTTTCTGCTGATCCCCATACGCCGTCAGAATTCTTTGTAGCTTTCCATATGTCTCTACCACCTGTACCTCCTTCTTTGCGCTCACTTACAAAATAGATAGTTTTACCGTCCGGAGAAATACTAGCAGAGGACTCATGTGCATCAGAATTGATTTCTTTTCCAAGACTTAAGGGTGCTGACCACGTTGTTCCACTTAAATAAGCTTCATAAATATCACCATTTCCGAATTTATCATCTTGGTAGATTAATAATCTTTGCCCATCATTTGAGATCGCCACGTTTGAGATATTTCTTCCATCGAGGTTCACATCAGAAGGTAAAGGTTCAGCAATTTGCCATTTGTTTTCCGCTTCATCCCAGATGGCCTCATAAATTCGTTCCATCGATTCGCGGTTTTTTTTCTTCTCTTTTTCTGTGTAGGGTCTTCGTGAAGTAAAATACATATAACCACCGTCAGCGGTAATTACAGGTGCGTAATCATTGAACGGGCTATTTATTTCGTTACCCAGACGTTCTATTTCTATGCGTAAAGTATCGCGTTCAGCAATGATGAGTTTGTTTGATTGCGCAACAACTGTCGTTGTTACAAAAATAAAAGCAATTAGGAATGAAAATTTCTTCATGAAAAAACATTTATAAACCCAAATATAATAGGAATTATCTGACCAGAGTTATATTTCCGGATCCAATTGTTTCGTTGCCATCAGTATCAACAACACGAAGTTTGTAAACAAATGTACCAGTATTAACAGGTTTATCGCGGTGGGTACCATCCCAACAATTGATCTGACTAGTGGACTCGAAAACACGTTCTCCCCAACGATTATAGATGCTTAACTCGAATTCGGCAATACAGTTTCCAAGGACGCATAGCTTATCATTATTCCCATCATTGTTCGGTGAAAATATAGTTGGAACCATTGCTGCTCCGCACGGTTCAGTTACAAAAACAGTAACAGTACCCTGACCTGTACATCCGTTTGCGTCAGTAACCGTAATGGAATAAGTTGTAGTAGTACTTGGTGTCGACACTGGCGAAGGACAATCTGTACAGCTCAATCCATCCGCAGGCGTCCATGAATATGTTGGATTAGATGTCCCCGGAATTGTAATTGTATTCAGTGTTACTTGATCCCCAATTCCAATAACGGGTGAATCAGGAACGACATCAACGATTAAACCATTGTCAAGTCCTACATCGAAAGACGATTGACCTATACATCCATTTCCATCTGTAACAATTACATCATAAGTACCAGGAGGTAATCCTGTTGGATTGGAACCTGTTCCTGTTGGAGTCCAAGCATAGCTATAATTACCATCTCCACCAGTTGTATTGATTTGAATAGAACCATCATTATCAGCACAAGTAGCATCCGTTGTTGTCCCCGCAATCGATATCGGATCTGGTTCATTAATAGTTACATCCAAGAGAGATTCACATCCTGCATTATCTGTGACAGTAACAGTATAAGTACCTGCCCCGAGGTTATTCTCTGTTGTATTCGTTCCTCCGGAAGGAGACCAACTGTAGGTATACGCCGGAGTTCCTCCTGATACGGAAATTGTTGCAGAACCGTCGGTTTCACCATTACAAGACACGTCTGTAGAATTTGTTAGCGTTATTACTGGGCCATTCAAAGAGTTCACATTAACATTTACTTGTTCTGTGCAACCACTTGCATCAGTAACTGTAACGGTATATGTTCCGGCACCAATATTCGGTAATGTAGCATTTGACCCAGCTACTGGAGACCATGAGTAGGTAAATCCACCAGCACCTCCTGATGCCACAACGGATGCAGAACCATCGTCTACAGTACAAGAAGAGGGAACAGAAGATGTCGTCAAATCAATACTAGCGGGATCATTAATTGTAATCGTAATCGTTGACGGGCAACCATCTGAATCCGTTACAGTTACGTCATAATCTCCAGCCGCCAAATTATTCTGAGTTGCCCCTGATAAATTTCCAGGCAACCAATTATAAGTATATCCACCAGAACCACCAGAAGCAGATACGGTTGCAGAACCATCCGTATCTCCGTTACAGGACACATCGCTACTGTTGTCGAGTGCTATTGTAGGTCCATTCAAGGCATCTACAGTTGCATTGACAACTTCAGTACATCCATTACCATCTGTTATTGTTACAGAATAAGCACCAGGCGCAAGTCCTGTGATATTTTGTGTTGTTTCTCCGTTCGACCAATTAAATGTATATGCTGGTGTGCCTCCATTTACTGTTAAACTAATTTCCCCGTCGTTGTTTCCGCAAGTTGCATCTGTTTCAGTTGGCGTTGCCACGATAGCAGAAGGTTCAGTAATATCAACAATTACCGATCCTGCACATCCATCAGTATCGATTGCATTTACGGTATACGATCCGGGCGCAAGATTAGTTTGGCTCGCACCGTTAAGAGGACCTGGTGTCCAAGTGTAGGTATATGAACCATTTCCACCGGTTGCAGAAACTGTTGCTGATCCATCATTGGCACCATTACATGAGATATCATTTTCAGATGTTATGTTGAGCGTTAAATTTGCGCACGGATTTGCTCCGCAAGCGGGCACATCTCCAATCGTATTTATGATTAAGCTTGTTCCGGCTCCATCCGTAACTTGGATTGGGTAATTCCCAGTTGGTGTAACCGTTGTACCGGTTGCAAACTGTATCCAACCTGTCGTATTACAATTGTTAACAGTTGTAAATCCATCCAAACAGGAGAAACCAAACCAAGTATATCCGCAGTTTTCGCATTCTGATTGATTCGTAATAGGCGTAGATACTGATCCTTCTTCCTCCCAAGTTATCGTTCCAGTTCCATTTAGGACAGTGAAGTCTCCATTTGCTTCTTGACAAACGTTCAGTACATTGCACGCTTCAACTACAAATGTTAATGTTTCTGTTCCACACGGCAATGTATAAGTAATATCATGATTACCAACTCCTGCAATTGAAGGATCAAACACCCCTGAAGCGTTTACACCAGTTCCGCTCCAAGTTCCCCCTGGGGTAGCTGAAGTTATTGTGAAAGGAGTATCTGTTTCACAAAAAGGGCCATCATTACAAAAATTTGCATCACAACATACGATGGCAAATTGGTTGCAAGCCGTTAAGGCTACTGATTCGATGCGGCCATTTCTATTTGTGGCCGAGTTATTTTGTTGTGCTCCACACGCAATAACTTCTCCATTTGAATTAACATCTACATCGTAGACCGCAAATGTGGTTGGTGCGGAAGACAAAACGTTCAGATTAGGGTCAAATTTCACAACTTGGTTCGTTGACCCTGCATAAACATTTCCGCAGTCATCAACATCCAATCCGCTACAACTAACAACAGTTTGACCAAATACTGTATTACTCGCTCCTCCTGGAAGAGCAACGGTATTAAGAAGTGCTCCAGTGTTCAAATCCCATTGTCGAATTTGGTTGCCACTGTGCGTATAAAAGAAATTATCATTCGCGATAAGGGCCTTTAGACCTCCACCATTTTGAGTTTGTGGCAAATAGTTTTCGCATTTATAGGCCAGTTCTTGTTCGTTTGGAACTTGAAATATAGGTTCGTTGTTTGAACAGAGGGCTAGGTTGTCATTAATCGCTCCAACCTCTTCATGTGTGAGGAAAATATATTTTGCATTTTTGGACGAAGATATCGAACGCACTTCAACAGGCGTTGGAGGCGGAATCGCGATTCCGCCGATATTTGTGAAATCTACCGTTTGATCTGAAATAACATTTCCAGTAGCCACGTCTATTTCAAAAATTCCAGCATAGAAATCAAAGGACAGAATTCCATCCACCCAAGTCCCCCCGACAATCAGTTTCGATTGGTCACAGTTAAAAGTAATTGACCACCATTCTGAGTTAAAACTCAAATTTCCTGGGGGAGTAGTAGCCCAAACGAAATTCCCGTTGTTATCTATCTTATGCATATTTGCAGTAACTCCAGAAGTGACATAACTATTCCCGTTTAAATCAGTTGCTAAGGTTCCTAACCACACATTACTGGAGTCCCATGGAGTTGTATATGTCCATTGAAGAGCACCAGCAGCATTGTATTTTTTGAGCTCCATAGGGTCTTCTCCACCAATTGAATATACATTTCCTGCAGCATCTGTTTCAACTTCCCAAACTGCCGAAGAGGTTGTGAAATTGGGGGAGATAATCCAAGGATCAATAATTAATACTCTTGAAGTATCGTAATCCCCTAATTCAAATGAAAGGACATCGTTTTGGAGTAGGTATGATGACGTAACCTGCTTCGATTGGTCATCTGAATAGAATGAAACAGGTGCATGTTCAATTACCTCACCTAACGAGGTGGTAATATGTACTTGACCTTTATCATTCAGTTGAATCTTAACGTTTTCATTCAGCGTATTCGTGTGCGCTGATTCATATTTCAGTTGAAGAACGGAAGGATCCGCTCCAGGATGTAACATAACATTATATTTAATACCCCCTTCTGGATGAATAGTATAAATAACGTCGATGTTGTCGTATAGATTTTTATAGGTTATGGTTTGGAAACCATGAACATGGTTTATATTATGAACATTACCATCTGCATCATTTACA
Source organism: Crocinitomicaceae bacterium (assembly GCA_023264075.1). Lineage (GTDB taxonomy): Bacteria > Bacteroidota > Bacteroidia > Flavobacteriales_D > Crocinitomicaceae > JALQTG01. The sequence goes on along the minus strand of JALQTG010000203.1, from coordinate 605 downwards.
GCAAATGAGTAATATGAGCTTCTTTTGTTCGAAGAAACAATTTCTACATTTTCGTTGGAATTAAGCCATTGGGTTTTTACCAGTTCACTAATATTAACTCTTTTTGGTAATGCTTCAGGTTGTTCTTTTCGCTTTGGATTTTTTATCATTTTATCAAAGCGATAGGTCATACCATTTTTCGACAGAAAAACATAAAATGGATTGTGATTGTATCCAAAAAGAACGGGATCTGAGGTATTCCAATTTCTTCCATTGAACTGGCCTTTATTTTCTATAAAGGAGTAATTTGTTTCAAATTGGTTTTGGGCCGCAACTGTTAATGAGCAGAGCAACAAGAGCATGAAAGCGTAAATTTTCATATTAGAGAGGTGTTTATATTCTAGCTTTAGAAGCTGAGAATGGATTATCCATAGTCCAACGCAAGAAAAATTCTGCTCCACCTCGTGCGTTTGTAACTTCCGTTAAGTTTGAAACGTTGAAATCATAGGCGAAACCAACACCAAATCCAGCATAGTTGAAGAGAATACGAGACACAACAGCATCCCTATTTCTATAATGGTCATTCCCATGTAAAAGCCGTAGATAATCTACGCCGTGTAACTGGT
>JALQTG010000159.1 GCA_023264075.1 Crocinitomicaceae bacterium | reverse complement strand
CTGGCACCACCTGATAAGTTGTGTACGTTGTGATAATACTGTTCATTCAAGGGACCTAAGACAGGAACTTTCAAACTAACATCAAACGGACCAACAGCTCCACTTGCAGAAGTTCCAGAATTGTCAATGCTAGAGCTTAACGGCGCTAATCTTACTTCGAAAAGGTTGTCTTGCCCTGACAAAGGAGTGATGGCCACTGCTCTATAGTTAGGAGCTAGAGATTCAACTCCAACTGGAAAGACGTATGAATTAGTAGAATTTGTAGCACGTACAAAATAACCACCTAACAAATCGGATGCAATAAAGCCGTTCCCGAATAGGAGGGAGGTCGTTGCAGGATTCAGCAAGTATACGCGGTTATTATTGGTTTGAAGGATTTGATTGTTGATATCCAACTCATTCAAAATACTAGATCCTAACTGAAAGTTTTTTACATCCAGACTATTTCCATTGAAATAAAGGTTATAAAAAACAGTAGAATCGATACCGGTAATGAATTGGTCATTTCCAAAAAGGGTAACATCTCCAGCTGCAGTATTGGTGAATAAAATATTGCCCCCATTGTTGATCAAATCATCACGCAAACGAATAGATCCTTCATTATTGATTTCACTTGCCAGCTCAGAAGAGAGATGTCCTTGAATGGTCACTTCGGCATCTGACTGTATGGTTATTTCCGCATTCGACAAATAGATTCCCTGCGCGAAAGTGATACCCGAAAGGCCCAAAAGTAAAGTAGCTATGGATAGTCTCATAATGTGCATATTGAAAAGGTGATACGGTTATTACTTACCGATTTTTTCTTCCAACGCTTTTATTCGTTGCTCCAATGACTCGATTTCTTTTTGCTGCTCTTTGATTCCTTCCAAAAGGAGTGGAACAATGTTCGAGTAACTGAATGTTTTCAACTGATACATGGTTTGCTTGCGACTCATAGAGTTATCCGCTTTTTCAGGAAGCCCAGGGATATTCGCCTCTCTCACTAAGTGTGGGAAAACACTCTCTATTTCTTGAGCAATGAATCCCATTTGTAGTGTAGTTTCGTCTAATCGAAGATCAGGGAAGGTAGAATTGTCATAATAATAGGTAACCCCATTCAATTGTTTAATTTTCTCAAGAGGTGACTCGATGTTTTGAATGTCTTTTTTAATACGACGGTCCGAAATGTTTTGCCAAGCTGTTGTTCCTCCCGCCCAACCATCAGAAAACAGAGCCCATCCGTTTACCAGTGTGTTTCCACCTATAAACCCTGTGAGAACACCTACACCATCATTACTGTTGGAAAAACCTTCTACTCCTGCTGATGTACCGACGCCATTAAGTGCGAGTCCCATAACGCCATTAGCAGCGAATGTAGTTCCACCATAGTTGGTAATTCCGAACACACCTCTCGAACCATTGTTGGTTTGAGTATTCTGAAAACGAGCAAGTGATTGGTTCCCTGCAGTATTACCATCCCACAATAAGTGGAATCCTGAAGCTCCCATCACTGCATTGGCCTCGAAGTTAAGATATGCTAACGGTGTAGGAGTATTAATACCAATCATACCGTCTGATTCAAGAGTCATTCTTTCAATGTTATTTGTTCTGAATTTTAAATCGGTAGCATTAATGGGGCCTAAGAAATTAGTTGCAGTGATTCCCTGGTTACCTGTGGTCAACCATGCCGCACTAGAAGATGTGAATGTAGCTGGTTGGTCAGTTGTGATTACCGTATTACCATTCGCGTTATATTGATTTGAAGTAATGTTCCAAGTAGGCCCTGCAGGTCCTGCTGGTCCTTGTATTCCTTGAATACCTTGAGACCCCTGTGGTCCTGCTGGACCAGTTGCTCCAATACAATCTAAATAATCCCAAACTCCATCTAAGTTAATATCTTCAGCTGGATCAGCTAATCCGTTTCCATTAATATCCCAACAAGATAATCCATCTTGACCAGTTCCTCCACAATCACTAGCATCCCAAATACCATCTAAGTTGGTGTCCTCAGATGGGTCAGCAATTCCGTTTCCATTGACGTCCCAACAAGCTAATCCATCAGCACCTGCTGGTCCATCAGCACCCACACAATCGAGTGCATCCCAAAAACCATCTAGGTTGGTGTCTTCTGCGGCATCTTGAACACCATTGCCGTTAGTGTCCCAACAATCTATTCCGTCCTGTCCAGTCCCTGCTGGAATAACTGTGTTGTACGCCGTCCCATTTACCCAAGCAGAAAGGGTATTTGTCGTATTATCAAATGTCAAGGAGTCCACGTGAGTATCAACAGAATCTTTCACTTGCCCTAAGTTAATGTATCGTACAATTCCATCCGCAGAATTATGGATAAGCATGCCATTTTCACCACCAATAGCCGACTGAATACCTTCTATACGTATGGGTTCATCACCAGCATTCAATGGTTTTATGTGTAATGTATGTGTAGGATTTGGTTCGTTAATCCCGACATTTTGAGAAAAACTGATTGACGCACTTGCCAATAAAAAGACAATAGAAACATTAACTGTTTGCCAGAACTTTTTCGAAATCATAGTCAAAAATTTAGAATTAGGAAATAATAAATACAGTAGAAAGCTAAAATAGTTATTTTTCCAATCTAAAAAAAACAAATTCAGTATTTCATATAAAAATTAAATCAAAGGGTTAATTATAACGAATTAGAAGCGATATGATAATTACAAAATACTTTCTAATTTTTGTCGAAAAGTTGTTTTTTTGTCGATGATAGATCGAAATGATTATCCTTAAATTAAGCAGTGTCAAAGTTTTCGCTAAGGTTTTGCAGGTCTTTAATGGTTAGACTATAGAAAACACCAATATGCTCGCAGAATTAAAATAATCTAAGCTTAATAGGAATTGAAATTTTATTACTTTGCTTTCAAGTGGTATTTATACTGGTGTAATGGTATGTAGCTGAATTACAATTGGAAATTTTTCTTATTTGTGAAATGAACGTTTTGAAGATTGATGTGTACCAAGGCACGTAACAATTAAACGAACGATCATGAAACGATGTTATTTTTTCGCACTACTCACACTATTACTTATTCCTGGATCTGCTTTGTGGAGTCAGTCTATTTCCGGAAACCTAAATGCCGCTGGATCTATGAATTTAAGTTATGCGAACGTGGATATTTACAAAGGAGATAAACTAGTTGCTAATGTTTTAACCGATGTAAATGGGAATTACAAAGTGCATTTAGATACAGGGATGTATCGTGTTGAATTTCAGTACGCTGGTTTTGAAAAAGTAGTGGAGGAAATTCGCGTGACTTCCGATGAAAGTGTCACAAAAAGTTTAACGGAAGATTCGGACAGTGAATATTACCGTTCGAAGGAAGAGCGTGAATCAAAGCGTTCCGAGATTTCTCTCTCCACCAAAAGTCGTCCCATGCATCTGATGGATGAACGTGGAATCGCGCCTCTGCATCATGATATGGTCGTCGACGAAATCACGCTTTCAGAGGCGTATGATGCAAAAGATTACCTCAGCAGTGCAGCGAAGAAGAAAATGATGTTCGGTGAGTCTGCTTTGCACGGGGGTAGTTTGGAAGAAGAAGAGGCGGGAAAACTTACCGCCGGAGAAATCAATGATTTTAGTAAATGGGATTTATGGAATGATTTAACCCAAGGAGATTTGGAGAGTTATCAGTCGCTTTGGAAAATAGCACCTCTCAACCGTTTCACCATTCAAGTTACGAATGCCAATCGACAACCAATTGCGAATGCGGAAGTACAGTTGGTAAATACTTCTGGATCAACAGTATATCAGTCGATGACAGACAATACTGGTAAGGCCGAGTTATGGTCAACGCTTCAATTTGATGCGCAATTTGATCGTTCGTATGGACTTCGAATTAATTACAAGGGAATGAATAAAAGCATTCGAAAAGCGAAGGCCTTCCATGA
>JALQTG010000148.1 GCA_023264075.1 Crocinitomicaceae bacterium | reverse complement strand
AAATTAGCAAACGACAAGCTAACGCAAAGTTTAACCCCGAATGTATTGAAGATGAAACAAATTGAAGCACTCTTGGAACTGTCGAAATCACCGAACGCAAAAACATTATTTATGGATGGTCAAAATCCGTTTATGAATATGATGGATATCAAATAGTTCTATAATGCTCATTTAAATAAAAAAGCCCGTTCATTACAGATCGGGCTTTTATTTATGGTTTCGCCTCACTACTATCCGAATCAAGTCGGGAAATAGGAGTCGATCAAAAAAACTACTTTAAGGTTACTAATTTCTGCTCTAGAATTTTAATTTTTTCTTCGGCATCCGCTTGTTTCTTCTTTTCACTTGCGACTACTAAATCCGGAGCATTATTCACAAAATTGGCATTTCCCAATTTCTTTTGTACCGAATTTAAAAAACCCTTAGTGTATTCCAACTCCTCAATAATTTTATCTTTCTCTGCGGCAATGTCTACATTCTCCCCAAAAGGAATGAAAAACTCCACATTTTTAACAATAAACGAATAGGCATTACCAATTTTTTCATCCGTATAGTCGAGAGATTGTAAGTTACCCATTTTGACAATTAATGCATCTAATGACTTCGGAATAATCGTATTAGTACCAATACGCAAATCAATCTTGATCTTATTCGCAATATTGTTCTCCTTACGAATGTTTCGTATATTACCAATCACCTCAGCAGCTAATTTAAAGGCTTCTAAAACCGTTTTATCAACTGTTTCCAATTGTGGCCATTGTGCCACAATAATATCTTCTCCTTCAGAACGCTGGCGAATTAAATGCCACAAATCCTCCGCTATAAATGGTGTAAAAGGATGTACTAACTTCAAGATATTTTCGAAAATCTCAATGGTTCTTTCTTTGGTAGCACGGTCAATTGGCTGCTCATAACCTGGCTTTATCAACTCCAAGTACCACGAACAGAAATCGTCCCAAACTAATTTATACGTTGCCATCAACGCATCAGAAATTCTGAATTTATCAAATTGTTCGTTGATATTTATTAATGCTTGATTGAACTTGTTTTCAAACCATTCTATGGATTTCTTATTCGACTCGGATTGCTCCATATCTTTTACTTCCCAAGATTGAATCAAACGGAATGCGTTCCACATTTTATTCGTAAAATTACGTCCTTGCTCACATTGACTCGAGTCAAAAGGCAAATCGTTTCCAGCCGGGGATGAAACTAACATTCCTACCCGGACCCCATCCGCACCATATTTAGTAATCAGTTCGATTGGATCTGGAGAGTTCCCCAAAGACTTGGACATTTTTCGCCCTAACTTATCTCGTACAATCCCTGTGTAATAAACATTCTTAAACGGAATTTCGTCCATGTATTCGTATCCAGCTATAATCATTCTAGCTACCCAGAAAAACATTATTTCCGGAGCAGTCACTAAGTCGTTAGTGGGATAGTAATACTTAATTTCTGGATTACCAGGCTGAGTTAACCCATTAAACACTGAAATAGGCCACAACCAGCTTGAGAACCATGTGTCCAAGACATCCTCATCTTGTTTAAGATCGTTAGCACTAATCACTCTCCCGGACTTCTCAGTAGCTAATTTTACAGCATCTGATTCACTTTTTGCTACAACGAAGTCATTCTCTCCCGCTCCATAATACCACGCGGGAATCCGATGACCCCACCACAATTGTCTAGAAATACACCAGTCTTTGATATTTTCCATCCAATGACGGTAGGTATTCTTCATGTTATCAGGATAGAACTTAATGTTTCCATTCATAACATTATCCAAGGCAGGTTGTGCCAGTTCTTTCATGTCTACGAACCATTGAGGAGATAAACGTGGCTCAATTACGGCATCCGTGCGCTCAGAGAACCCTACTTTGTTAATGTGATCTTCCACCTTCACTAAGTACCCTGCCTCGTCCAATTCTTTGGCAATTAGCTTTCGTACTTCAAAGCGGTCCTTCCCTTGATAATGCAACCCATTCTCATTCAATGTAGCATCATCATTCAAAATGTTAATGGATTCTAAACCGTGTTTTTTGCCTAGCTCATAATCATTCAAATCATGCGCTGGTGTAACTTTTAAACAACCAGTTCCGAATTCCATATCCACATAATCATCCAAGATAATTGGAATGGTGCGGTTCACCAATGGAACAATCGCAAACTTACCATGCAGCTTCAAAAAGCGAGCATCATTCGGATTGATACAAATTGCGCTATCACCAAGAATCGTTTCAGGACGTGTTGTCGCAATCGTCAACCAATCATCTTCCGTTCCAGCAATTTTATAGCGAATATTGAACAACTTCGAATTCACTTCTTTGTACACTACTTCTTCATCGGAAAGTGCTGTTTTCGCTTCAGGATCCCAGTTAATCATGCGGACTCCGCGATATACTTTGCCTTTCTTAAATAAGTCAATAAACACATCCAATACCGATTCTGAATATTCAGCATCCATGGTGAAATGCGTGCGCTCCCAATCACAAGATGCACCCAATTTTTTCAGCTGATCGAGAATGATACCACCATGCTTTTCTTTCCATTCCCAAGCATGCTTCATGAATTCATCTCGCGACAAATCCGATTTCTTGATCCCTTCAGAACGTAATTTATTGACCACTTTTGCCTCTGTAGCAATTGATGCATGATCAGTTCCGGGGACCCAACACGCATTTTTACCCAACATTCGCGCACGACGAACCAACACGTCTTGAATCGTATTGTTCAACATATGTCCCATGTGAAGGACACCTGTTACATTTGGTGGAGGGATTACAACTGTGTAAGCTTCTCTTTCGTCAGGCTCACTGTGAAAATAACCTTTTTCCATCCAGTAACTATACCATTTCTCTTCCGCTTTTCCGGGCTCGTATGTCTTGGGAATTTCCATTAAAATTGAATTTGCTGCAAAGATAATTATTGTTTGGGATTATTGGAAAAGTCCGCTAACAATATGTTCCCGTTACTATAGATACCAAAAAAATACTATTTAGTTTCGGCTCCTTCTTCGGTGATCATCTTCTCCAACGTCGATGTAAACACTTCCAGTGGCTGCGCCCCAGAAATGCCATATTTATTGTTGAAAACAAAAAACGGAACTCCTTTCACACCCAATTGATGCGCTTCATAAATATCATACTTAACCCCTTCCTC
>JALQTG010000154.1 GCA_023264075.1 Crocinitomicaceae bacterium | reverse complement strand
TCTTGCACGATTGACGCAGGTGTATCAGCGCTCACCATCATTGGGGAAGGATCCAAGTTGGACAATCACATACACATTGGACACGATACCATTATTGGCAAGAATTGCTTACTCGCGGCCAACGTGGGTATCGCTGGTTGCGTTGAACTCAAGGATAATGTCACCCTTTGGGGTCAAGTAGGTTGTGCGAGTGATGTAGTAATTGGAGAAAACGTGGTCGTGTTCGCACAATCCGGAATATCGAAAAGTCTTGCTCCAGACAGAACGTATTTTGGTAGTCCCGCGAAAGATATTCGACTCGCCTATCGCGAACTCGCTGCTTTGCGTAAACTGCCAGAAATCATAGAAAATCTTTAATCGTGAAAGACGCCCTTATCCTAGAATTAGAGCGACAACTAAAGTTGAAAGACTTCAAGTTGAACTCACTCTTGGAAATTACAACGGGCATCAACACCAATCGATCTGTCGAAGAGCTCATTCTTATCTACGAGTTTATCCTAAAAGAACAGTTGGGATTTGAAAAGTTTGTGCTCTTTAACAAGCAAGATACTTGGGAGCCACTGATCAAAACAGGTTTCAAAGGAAAGATTAAGCAGATCGACGTCGACCGTGACCTGATGCGTTTTAAAGACATCACCGTTATTGAGTCCTCCCATGTAGATATATTGAACGAATTCGATGTAGTGATTCCTGTTCACCATAAAGAAAAACCATTGGCATTCTTACTCATTAAGGGCATAAAAGAAGAAAACTTAAAGCCAAGTAGCTCTTTCGACAATCTCAATTTTATCCAAACACTCACCAACATCATTGTTGTTGCCATCGAAAACAAACGTATGGCGAAGCAAAGCTTGAAGCAAGAGCGCATTAAAAAGGAATTAGAAGTAGCCTCTGAAATGCAAAAAATGCTTTTCCCAACAGATTTGCCATCGGATAAACGGATCGATTTGGCTGCCAACCATCGCGCGCGCCACGAAGTGGGCGGTGATTATTATGATTTCATCCCTCTGAATGACGAAGAATTTATTGTGTGCATCGCTGATGTTTCGGGAAAAGGAATCAGCGCGGCTATGCTCATGGCTAATTTTCAAGCGACCATTCGAACATTATACAATTACCAGCGCTTCGACCTTGAATTTCTAATCGGGGAACTTAACAAAAAAGTAATGCGTAGTGCTAAAGGCGAAAAATTCATCACCTTCTTCATCGCTCAATACAACAGCACAACACGTAGGTTGAAATACATCAACGCGGGTCACAACCACCCGATTTTAACCAATGGGCGAAAAGCTACCTTTCTAGACAAAGGATGTGTCGGATTAGGTATGTTTGATGAAATTCCATTCATTGAACCCGATGAAATCACCATTCCCCCAAATTCTACGCTTGTACTATACACGGATGGAGTAGTCGAGTTAGAAAACCAAGAAGGTGAATATTACGAAACCGACCGACTCATTAAACTTATTCATAGTTTCTACCCGCTCAAAATGGAAGATTTAAATAACCTCATCTTTTCCAAACTGGATGAATGGAGAGGTAAAAAAGACCCAGATGACGATACGGCAATTTTGAGTTGTAGGATATTTTAGTCCGATAATTTACTATCCTTTTTTGTAAATTAGCTGCAAATTATACAAGCATTAAGTGAAATTATTGAAATTTACAGCCCTGCTTTGGTTAGCACTCATCGTCCTTTCAGGGGTAGGTAAAAACCCTATTCCCAAACGTTTAATCGGCACCTACACGGGGACTCAGGACAGCTACGAGGTAATGGTAAATAAATCTCCTGTAACTATTCCGTCTGTTAACCTCACCTTAAAGCTGAGTTACAATGAACTCTTACTTTCCTCCCCCAACAAGGTAACAAAAGGTAGGTATCAAGTGACAGCGCCCACCAAAAAATACTACTCGCTTAAAGTATATTTTGAAGACGGAACAATAGAAAATTGGCAACTTTTTCGACGCGGCAAAAAAATCCTCAGAGATGGATTGAACCCGAGACCTTCGATGGTCTTTGTGAAGCGGTAATTTTCTCTAGACAGTCTGCGATCTTAGCAAATTGCTATTGGCTTTCAAAAACGTAAATTATCATCTTGTATAAGGTCATAAAATCTTAACATCGCGACACTATTTCATCTCAAAAAAATAATTATCTTTAGCACAAAAAATAAATACTATGCCTGACAATTTTTTCGAAGAATCAACAGCAGCAGTCGGTGTAATTTACACCGTTTTCGCATTGGCTGTGATTACTTCCATACTTATCTGGGGATAAGCAAGACTTTACAGGGAAGGAAATTCACCTTCCCTTTTTCAATTTTTAATGCATTATGAACGAAATAATTAAGGAAGGATTAACCTATAATACCCAACGATCAATGATGCACATTCCTGAATATGGGAGAAATGTGCAAAATATGATCGACTACGCAAAAACAATCGGAGAAAAAGAAGAGCGAAATAAGGCTGCACAAGCGATTATCGATGTAATGGGGCAACTCAATCCTCACCTCCGAGACATCGATGACTACAAACATAAGCTGTGGACGCATTTGTTCATTATGTCTAATTTCGAACTAGATGTAGACTCTCCATATCCAATGCCGAATCGCGAAACGTTAACCGAGCGACCCAAGATTATGCCTTATCCTAAAAACAAGGCAAAATATGGTCACTTCGGATACTATACCGAAGAAATGATTCGTGAGACATCTAAAATTGAAAACGTAGAGGAGAAGGAGTATATGACAAGTTTGATGGGGAATTTAATGAAAAAAAATTACCTTAATTTTCATACAGAAAATGTAGAAAATCGAATTATTGAAAGTCATTTAGAAGAATTATCGAAAGGTCAACTCAAATTGTCAGATCCGGAAGAACAACTTTTGAGTACCAATCAAATCATACGTCAATTCGGTGTTACATCATCTAAACCTAAACCAAAAGGAAAATCTAAAAAGCGTAAAAAATAATAAATCACTATGGCATCTTTTGAAATCCACGGCGGTAAGTCACTGAAAGGAGAACTTGTACCTCAAGGAGCAAAGAACGAAGCATTACAAATAGTATCTGCCGTTTTATTAAGCCCAGAAAAAATTACAATTTCAAATTTACCAGATATTATCGATGTAAATAAACTCATCAACTTGCTTCAAGCAATGGGGGTAAAGGTGGAAAAAGTGGAACGAGGCACCTATATTTTCCAAGCAAAAGATGTTGATTTAGAATATTTGAAATCCGAAGATTTTAAAACACGTGCAAGTAGTCTACGCGGATCCATTATGATTATAGGACCGCTTTTGGCCCGCTTCGGAAAAGCGTTTATGCCCAAGCCTGGAGGTGATAAAATTGGAAGAAGAAGGCTAGACACACACTTCGAAGGGTTTATTAAACTGGGGGCTAAATTCAACTTTGACTCAAAAGAGCATTTCTATACGGTTGAAGCTTCTAAACTGAAAGGAACCTATATTCACTTAGACGAGGCCTCAGTAACAGGTACAGCAAATATTGTGATGGCTGCTGTTCTAGCAAAAGGAAAAACAACCATTTACAATGCGGCATGTGAACCCTATTTACAGCAGTTATGTAAAATGTTGAATCACATGGGGGCGAAGATCACTGGAATTGGCAGCAATATGCTTCACATTGATGGAGTAAAAGAGTTAGGTGGATGTTATCACAGAATCCTCCCAGATATGATTGAGATCGGTTCTTTCATCGGCCTTGCAGCAATGACCCAATCAGAAATCACCATTAAAGATGTGAGTTGGGACGATCTAGGAATTATTCCGCAAACCTTTCAGCGGTTAGGAATTAAGTTGGAACGGCGAGGAGATGATATCTTTGTGCCAGCTCAAAAATCATACGAAGTAGATACTTTTATTGATGGTTCTATCTTGACAATTGCAGATGCCCCATGGCCAGGATTTACACCTGACTTATTAAGTATTATTTTAGTAGTTGCAACACAAGCCAAAGGAAGTGTATTGATACATCAAAAAATGTTTGAATCGCGCTTATTTTTCGTGGATAAACTCATTGATATGGGAGCACAAATCATATTATGTGATCCGCACCGCGCAACAGTCATTGGATTAAATCGAGAGAATAGCTTACGTGGTATCCAAATGACCTCGCCTGATATTCGCGCTGGGGTATCCTTGTTGATTGCCGCGCTCTCTGCAGAAGGAAAAAGTGTGATACACAACATCGAACAGATTGATCGAGGATATCAAGACATCGATATTCGTTTGAACAACTTAGGAGCTGACATCCGAAGAATTTCGTAAATGAAAAGAGTTTTAGCTTTACTTATAGTTTTTGTTGCATTCGCCATGCACCCTTCTACTGGAAGTAAATCCATCGACTTTTCCATCGAGGATGTGAATGGGAAAGAATTTAAATTATCTTCCATAAAAAAGAAAATGATCTTGCTCGATTTTTGGGCGTCTTGGTGCGGCCCTTGTCGACGTGAAAACCCGAATATTGTGGAGGCGTATGAAAAGTATTCTAAAGCTAAATTTGAAAAGGGTAAAGGGTTGGAGATTGTAAGTGTATCACTCGATCGTGACCGTGAAAAATGGAAAGCAGCGATAGAAACCGACAATTTATGGTGGAAATATCACGGTTTCGATGAAGGAGGCAAAGTAGCAAAGCTTTATGGAATCACCTCTATCCCCTATTCGCTTCTCATTGATGGCGAAGGAAATATCGTTGCTCAAGGCAATGAATTGCGTGGATTGAATTTGCATATTACGCTCGACAAGTTCATTAAGCAGTAGGAGTTGCTTAAATTAAGCTTATAACATTATTTTTCGTACTGTTTTCTTATTGAAAGCACTTTTTCATTGAGCTATTTATTAGTTAAATACAATCAATCTAATAGTATTTAACTTTTTTTTAATACTATTACTTTTGATAATGATAGTAATACTATTATTTTTGCGTGAAAATAACTTGAAATGGATTCTTTTTTTTCACACTTTACACTAAAGGTTAATCCTT
>JALQTG010000185.1 GCA_023264075.1 Crocinitomicaceae bacterium | reverse complement strand
CCCAACTTTATAGATTCTTTCACTTCAGCTGGGCCAGTATAACTGATTGTGCCTCCACCAGATACACTCGCTTTTAAAATTTCCTCAGCATAGCATATGATTTCACCTCCTAAATTAATTTGTGCTTCTACTTTTTTAGCGTCCAAGTTCACAGCACCAATTGTACCTCCTGTTTTGACTTTTGCCTCAAATAGCGTCGCAGAGCCTGTAACCGATACAGAGCCACCTTGGCTAACAGTTGCTTCTAGCCATGGCGTATCGACAGTTGCTTTAATTTTTCCGCCTGAGGCGCTGGATAGAACAACTGTTGAGTTATTCAAGATAAATGATTTGTTTACGCGAATTTGAGCACCAGAGCGAGCATCTACTTTATGAATATTTGGTGTGTAAATAGTAATATTTAGATCTTTATCGTTGATAACACTTGCAATGTATTTAATAGTTAATTTTTTTCCTGAATAATTGAATTGAACTTTATCTGCGTCTACATCATCGTAGCCGACAGTTAAATTCGCAAAAGGTTCTTCACTATATTTAATGTCAACTGTGAATCGTCCGAATACGGAGATTTCTGTAAAATCCGCTAAGCGAATTGTTTCAGTGGTTTGGTTATAACTCAGCGATTGAAATGCGAGTGTGATAAAAAGTAGAATTCTATATTTCATTTTTAATGTATTGGAAAAACAGTGGAGCTCATTGCAAGTGCCTTGCCAAATTGCTCTATGTCCAAATTTGTAACTATACCATTTGATTGAAACCAATTGAGCATACCTTCGGTGGGCATATTTCCTGTTAAGTCATCTTTTGCCATTGGGCAACCTCCATAACCTTTTATTGCTCCATCGAATCTTCTACATCCTGCAGAATAAGCTGCTGCAACTTTACCCTCGTAGTCGTCAGATCGAGCGTGTAGATGTGCACCAAATTCTACGTGAGGTAGAGCAGGGGTAAGTGCTTCAAATAAATGTGTGATTGTTGCTTCATCCGCAACACCAATCGTATCAGATAATGCAAGAATTTTAATGCCAAATAAGTTATTCAGTCGCTCTGACCAGTGAATGACAACATCTGGATTCCATTGATCACCATAAGGGTTTCCAAATCCCATGGATAAATAAACGACTAATTGCTTATGATTGTTTTCGGCGATTGAGCTAATCGCTTCCAGCCGACCTAAACTATCTTCCAAAGTAGCATTCGTATTGCGCATTTGAAAAGTCTCTGATACTGAAAATGGATATCCCAAGTAAACTATTTCTGAGAACGAAGCGGCATCTTGAGCCCCTCGTTCATTGGCGATGATTGCAAGAAGTTTAGACGAAGTAGAATTCAAATCTAACTGATGGAGTACATCAGCGGTATCACGCATTTGTGGAATTGCTTTTGGTGATACGAAACTTCCAAAATCAATCGTGTCGAAACCAACTTTTAACAATTGATTGATGTATGCTGCTTTTATATTGGTAGGAATAAATCCTACTAATCCTTGCATGGCATCTCTTGGGCACTCAATTATTTTTAATGGAGATTCAATCATTAGTTAAATATACATATTATTTAGAACTGAGTATTCCTTTATTGATTCGTTTAACAAGACCGGGACCCTCGTAGATGAACCCAGTATAAAGCTGTACCAATTTCGCTCCGGCGGCCAATTTCTCTTGAGCATCTTCTGGGGAGTGAATTCCTCCGACCCCGATGATGTTCAGTTGGTGGCCTGATTTTTCGTACAAATAACGAATGACTTCCGTGGATCTTGTGGTTAAGGGTTTTCCACTCAAGCCACCCATTCCAATTTCGTTGACATTTGAAGTTTTTAATCCATCTCTATTGATGGTAGTGTTTGTAGCAATGACCCCTGCTATTTTTGTGTTCTCAACAATTTCTATGATATCGTCTAATTGTTCGTTTGTTAAGTCGGGAGCAATTTTTAATAATATAGGTTTTTGAACCTTTTTTGTCTTATTCTCATCCATCAAACGTTGAAGAAGCCGGGTCAATGGTACTTTATCTTGTAAGTCCCTTAGATTTGGTGTGTTAGGGGAACTCACATTGACTACAAAATAATCTACGTAATCAAAGAGTTTGTTGAAACAGATTAAGTAATCATTCGTTGCCTCATCATTTGGAGTGATTTTATTTTTTCCAATGTTACCACCAATGATGATGGAAGTTTTCCGCTTTTTCAATTTTTCCACGACTTTATCAACTCCTGAGTTATTGAATCCCATTCGATTGATTAATGCTTCATCTTTCGGCAGCCTAAATAGACGTTTCTTTGGATTTCCTTCTTGTGGGAGAGGGGTGACCGTTCCAATTTCGACGAAGCTAAATCCACAATATGCAAGTTCATTGAACAGTTTAGCGTCTTTGTCAAAACCTGCGGCAAGTCCTACAGGGTTTTTAAACGTAAGGCCAAATAAATCGCGTTGGAGTCGTTTATCTTCAATAATGAAGCGCTTTTTCCAGATGCTCTTCATTCCAGGAATTGCTAGGTTGAAACGAATCAGTCGAAAGACAAAATGGTGAATTTTCTCTGGATCGAAGAGAAAGAATATACGTTTAATAAGAGGGTACATGGTAAATCGTTTCTACAAAAATAGTAATAAAAAAAGGTGAGAAGTAGCTCACCTTTTTTTCTCTAAAACTTCGTTTTTCCTTTCCAGCGTACACGGCTTGAACCTCTTGTTTTGGCGTAAGTAATGTTTCTTAAGAAGGTAATGTTTGAAAACAAATAGGCATCATTATCTCTTGGATTACCTCTTTGTTGACCTGGAGTAAACCAGTTTAGATTTTCGCTAGCAGTGTTACTGAAATAGGCCGATTCTTGTCCGAATTCATTGGCAAGGACTGAAGGATCATAATAGTTAGTGCTTACGTCATCAATGTAATCAGTAAACGTTTTATTGTATATAATTTCCAGCCCAACTCTCCAGAATCTACCAATACCGATCTTAATTCCTAAACCAAATGGAATGGCTAAAGATAATCGTCCATACTCTTCGGGTCCATCAGGAAGTCCCTGTCCTTCTGTTCTTAATGGGTGTAAATTAACCCAGGTGTTATCTACTTTTCCTTGTGGATTGAAATAGATCCCAGAAATACCTGAAAAAACATATATTAATTCTGAATTAGAACGAAACCCTCTGAGACCTTGTATTTTGTATCGAGCTCCTCTTGTTTCTCGAGCATAGAGTATTGCCTCAATCCTATTAGAGAATTCAATGATTGGAGATCTGAAACTTAAATTACGACTCCTACGAATTATTTCATTCGTATTTGCATCGTCACCTCTGAGAAAACCACCATAGAGCTGAGCACTCCAAGCCCACATCGGTCTAAAACGATACCTGTAACCCAAACCTCCACCTAAGCGTGTCATGTTCCAGTCGATATCGACTGGTGATTTTGTTGTACCAATTCTGTCTAAACCTCCTAAGTCACCTAAAAAATGAGTACCACCAATTGTGAAGAAGAATTCTTTTTTATTAAGTGACCAGTTTTTAGATGAATTAAAATTGGAAGAGAGCTG
>JALQTG010000173.1 GCA_023264075.1 Crocinitomicaceae bacterium | reverse complement strand
GCTTCAATGATTTGCTCATACAAGACAAGAGCTTGGCCTTTTTCATCACGTTGGTAGTAAATATCAGCCAAATAACTTTTCAGTTGAATCACAAAACGTCCGTTCGGGTAGGTATTCAGATATTTATTGATTTCTGGAATTGCTTCGTCGTATTTTTCGTTCACGTATAATTCATTGGCTGCGGAGAAGAAGAAGTTTTCTTCATCGTCTTGCGAGATATTGGCACAAGGGTATTTTGCACGGATCTCGTTGATACGTTCTGTTTGACGCGTGGCGAGGAAGATATCGCGTAAACCGCTCGTTGCGCGCTGACAAGTTTCGTCGTCGAGCGTGAATTCAGTCAACACGCGATTAAAATAACTTTCTGATTCGGTGTATTTCTTCTGTTTAAATTTAATATCCGCAATCTCAATGAGAGCTTCACGCACCTTAATATTGTTAGGATAATCCTTTACCAATTGTTCAAAATACTGAAGTCCTTTATCGAGGTTGTTTTCGTATTTATAAATGAGTCCCACCTCATAAATGGAACGGATCATATACTTCGATCCTTTGTGGTTATTGATGATGTCGAGTAAGGTAATAATTTTCAAGGATGATTTCCCCGGAATATATCCGTATGCTTGCGCAAGGTAAAATAAGGTTTGGTCTTCATTCCCTTGCTGAAGTTCGATGGCCTTCTGATAATTAAGAACTGCTTTTTCATAGTCCGGATTGGTTTCGTCGGAATAATAGGCATCCCCAATTCGTGCGTAAGCATCGGCAAGTTTAGCTTTATCCGTATTTCCAGGCAGTTGAGTAAATGTACGAAATTCTTGAATCGCCTGAATTAAGTCATTTTGTTCATAGTAGGCATAGGCAATATTGTAGTACGCCGCTTCCTTTATAGCAGTAGTATAATTTCCAGGTATAGCTAAGAATTCA
The DNA here is from genome assembly GCA_023264075.1 of Crocinitomicaceae bacterium. Classification (GTDB taxonomy): domain Bacteria; phylum Bacteroidota; class Bacteroidia; order Flavobacteriales_D; family Crocinitomicaceae; genus JALQTG01. Next base: position 9,200 of record JALQTG010000173.1, on the reverse strand, counting down.
CGATACGTTTTGATTGCCTCAGTATATTCTTTTAACATGTAATGTGCATCCGCTTTCCAGAAAATGGCTTGACCGTTTGTTTTAGGGTCAACGTTATGTTTCTTCACTAAGTTGAATGCTGCAATGGCCTTTTTGTATTGACCACGCTCGTATTCTTCAGTACCCATGTTGAATGCAATGATTTGATAGGCCGTCTTCAGCTTAATATCTAAGCTCGGCAATTGATCTAAAGAGGCCAATGCTTCTTTGTATTTTTTTGTGCTGGAATACACGTTTACAAGGTATTCGTAGACATCCGATTTACGTTTTGAATTGGGATATTTCTCCAAGAACAATTCAAACGCCTTGATGGCTTCATTGTACGGATTGTAGTCGACTTTGTACCACATGACAGCATAATTATACAATGCGTCTTCCTGAATGGTAGCGTCAAAATCTAATTCGGCTGCTGCCCCAAATGCCATGCGCGCATTGTTGAGGTCGTTCATTTTTAAATAACATTCTGCAATATGATACAACGCCACCTGACCTAATTTATCTGATGTTCGCGCTACTTTATCAAATTGACGGATAGCTTTATCGCAGTATCCTACTTTATAATAAGCATATCCTAGTTGATAATCGTCTTCGCGCGAAGTTTTCGATCGCTTGTTATAATCTTCTAAATAATCTACCGCTTCGTCATACTTTCCCACGCGGTAATACGCATCTCCAATTAAGCGATACATCTCAGCAGAGGTTCCTGTTTTTACAGAATCAACTGAGTTAGGTGCAAATTCAATAACCGCGTCGTAGTTCCCCATCAAGTAATAAATCTGGGTAATGTAGTAAGGCACCTCCGCTTTGAACGCTTCGTCATCCAGTAGGGATAGAAAGCCTTCCAAAGCCACTTGGTAGGATTTGTTCTGATAAGCAATGTGGGAGAAATAGTACGTTGCTGGGGCTGCGTAATTTGATTTGGTGTCTTTTACTTCGAAAAAAGCGTTCCGCGCATCCGTAAAGTTCCCCAGTTGAAAATGCGCATACCCTAGTTTGAAATTATATTCCGCTCTGAAGGCGGTGTCTAATGAGCGAACGTCCGTTTTTTCCAGCCATTGGGAAGCGTCAAGGTATTTTTTGTTTTGGTAGTAATACTGACCAATTCGGAAGTAAATTTCGTTCTTATAAATGTTTTCAGGGTAGTAATTGTTGAATTCGGAAAGTAACAGAACAGCATCGTTATTGAACAACTCTAACGCCGATCGACCTTCATAATATAGAGCTTTCACATACAATGGGTCTTCTGGGTTGGAGTTAGCGCTGATAAACTCCCGAAAGACGTTACGCGCAGCACTGTATTGCTCTTTGTCGAACAGCTCTTCGCCTCGGTAGAAATCGGCATATTCACCGCTATATTTTTGGCTTGTTTGACCAAAAACAACTGCGTGCATGCCCACAACGAAAACACAAAATAATACGAAATTCCTTAGCCTATACATAGCTTCATTTTGATTCATCTTAGAAGCATAAAATTATGGAGGATGGCGCCGCAAATGGGCGGTCATTTCAAAAGTTATAAACGCCAATCTGTTAAGATTGTTACGGACCATCTGTTCAAAAATGACCTTCTTTTCTTCATCTTTGTAAAAACTCAATCCGTGGAAAAAGTAGTGCACATTCAAAATGCCCGAATAGAACAACAAAAGGTTACCGTTCTTCGAGAAATCAACGTGGAAATTGCTCAGAAAGAGTTTGTTTACCTTATCGGAAAGACGGGAACTGGAAAGAGTAGCTTTTTGAAAATGTTGTACGGTGAATTGCTTATGCAAGAGGGTAGCGGAAGTGTAGCAGGCTTCGCTATGGAGAATCTGCGAAAAAAAGACGTTCCGCTTCTGCGTAGAAAAATCGGTATTGTTTTTCAAGATTTCCAATTGCTGACAGATCGCAGCGTTATGAAGAATTTACTTTTCGTACTGAAAGCCACGGGCTGGAAAGATAAACGCCTCATGGAACAGCGTGCGCTTGATGTGTTGCGCATGGTTGGTGTTGAGGAGAAAGCCTATCGCATGCCACACGAACTTTCAGGTGGCGAACAACAGCGCGTAGCCATTGCACGTGCCTTGTTGAATCAACCCGAGTTGATTTTAGCCGATGAACCTACAGGGAACCTCGATCCAGAAACCTCCGAAGAAATTATGCGCTTAATGTTGGCGATAGCTCAAGAAGGAACAGCTGTGCTTATGGCCACACACGATATGGGACTAGTAGAAAAATTCCCAGGTCGGGTCTTACGCGTAACGGATGGAACGATTAAAGAAATCTCTTCAATCGATCGTTTTGATCCATTCAGCGCTGGATTTGGGGAGGAGTAGTTCAATTTGCCAATGTGCCAATTCTTCAATTGGTCAATTCTGAAATGGAGGTTCACTCGTTCTAGTAATGTGCCCTATTGACAATTTATTCTTTTTGAATCTTTGTGCTAATCCCTAATCAGTTTGAATGTGCTGAAATTTAATTCTCCTTCAACACCTCACCCATCTTCAAATCCAAAGGTGTTGTAATCTTGATGTTTTCTTCATTTCCAAAAGTGAGAAATATCGGAAATCCAGCTTTTTCAACGAGTGACGCGTCATCGGTAATGTCTTCTGAAAAAGGCAGTTGGTAACATTTACGGATAACAATGATTTATCTAACAATACGATTCTAATTAGTTAAATATCAAAGACTAATCTTCGAAAATGCTTTAAAATACCAACTATTTAGTATTTTAGTTAGACCAAACTACTAAAGCATGAAGCACTATGATCGTCAATTGGCACTATCCTTCTTCACACACACACAGCAAAATGTAGCTTCTAGCGTTGTTTTTGCAACTTCCAGCTCATTAAATCATAATTCAAACCAACCAGTTTGTAGCTCCTTTCGTTTTCAAGATCGGGATATAGACCGCCCTCCTTAGTTTTAAAAAAGTATCTTTACATGAGCCTTTCCATCGGCTTGGTAGATGGAGAATTAATTTTTGAAAACTAACTCACGTTATTGAGTGAACCGTTTTTTATTACATATTATTTTTTTCTTTATCCTTCCATCACTTGTTGGGCAACAAAATCTTGTGCCGAATGGTAGTTTTGAAGAGTATAGTGAGTGTCCCACTTTAAATGAGTTGAATAATGGACAGTTTGAACGAGCTATTGGGTGGTTTAGACCGACACTTGGAACTCCCGATTATTACCATCGATGTAATAACAATGGAAACGGAATTGTTGGTGTACCTAATAATTTCTGGGGATACCAAGAACCTTTTGAAGGTGAAGGATTTGTTGGGTTTGGTGCTGCAGAATGGAATAATCAAGGTGAAATAATCGGAAATGAATATATGAGAATAGAGTTATTCTCGAATCTTAAACCTTGTTTTGAGTATCAATTTAGTATGTACGTTTCATTATGTGATTTTTCTACTTATGCCGTAGGTAAGATAGGAGCTCTTTTTACAAAAGAAAATTTATTTATTCCTTCTGATGTCTATATAGGTTATTCACCTCAGATTCTAAATCTTGGAAGTCCAATTGTAGATTCTGCTAACTGGATAAATGTTAAGGGTTGTTTTGTTGCCAATGGGCTTGAGAAGTTCTTGACAATTGGATATTTCAATGAGACTCCTAATAACGATACTTTAAGGATACAAGAAGGCCCTTTTTTGGGAGCTTATTATTACGTAGATAGTGTTTCTCTGCATGAAATAGGTCCAGTTTCGGACGAAATTTGCGATTCTGGAGAAATTTCATTTCCAAATATTATTACCCCGAACAACGACAACAGAAATGATGCAATAGATGCAACACCTTATTTTGCTATCACGGATGAAATTGTTATCCTCAACCGTTGGGGAAATGTCGTCACTATATTGACAGAGGAGAACCCCATTTGGGATGGTACAAACCGAGATGGTAAAGCTTGTTCAGAAGGTAATTATTTTTACACGTTTACCTATCAATGGGGAACACAAACTAAAGAAAAAAGCGGATGCATTCAATTGGTGAGGTAATACTTATCAAGTATGAAAAAACAACTAAAACTATTAGCGATATCTTCGTTGATTTCAGGTTCAGCTCTAGCTCAACTGGATCCAACAGCAGGAAATTCAAATCCAAACAACGTCCAAGCATGGTCTAGGGCAGGAAATGACCAACAGAATGGCGGAAATGTGCTAGGTACACGATATAATTCCCCTATATATATCATTACAGGTGGAATTGCTCCAAATAACCGAAGAATGAAGTTGAACGGGATTTTTAATGGGGTAAATCAATACAATATTAATGGTTATGGTGTACCGCAAACCGTCAACACCACCGGTTACCTTCTCTTAGGCCAAAACATGAACTCCGCGAGTGGGAACATCTACACTGATTTGGGAGCCTTTTCCATGCTTCACCTCAACGGTAGAGACCAACCTGGAACACAAGAGGCGGGATATCGGCCATGGATGAAAACAGGAGTGACTTTTACGGATAACAATGATTTATCTTACATGGGAGTGCGCAAGCTGGGCACTGGCACAGACCGCACAGAAACTGTGATTGCTTGGAGTGATAACGCTTCTACTGGTTTATTGGGTCCTGATGATATGGTGTTTCGTTATACTTCAGGAGGTCAAGGGAATGTAGCCATCAGCAATGACCTAACCACCGCCAACGATTTAGATGGTAGACACATTGCACGATTTGCACCGACAGGAGAGTTTGGTCTTGGAAATACCTTTGGGGTAAATGTACCAGGTAGTCCTGCAATTTATGTGCGTCCACAATCCTTATTACATTTAAGTCGTAATGATGGAACATCTGTTTGGTCTCAATATACCAATGAGTTAGGAGGACAAACAGTCAACAATGGATTACGCATTGGATTACTTGGTAATGCAAATGCAATCCAAAGCGGACTTGCACTCATCTATCAACAGGAAAACAAGCATCTTCTATTTTCAACCAATGCCAATGCAGGAAACGTAAATCCCACAGCTACGCAAGAGCGTATGCGCATCACTTCGGTTTCAGCACCAACAGCACTTTCAGGAGGAGGATATGGTGTGCATAACCCGGGCAATATTGCAGCGAATCGAACCCGCGTAGCAATTAGTCACAACCCAGCTAATCCTGTATCCCGCCCATTGAGTTTATTGCACCTTGGATACAACACAGGAAGTACATTATTGCCTGGAACACTAGATGGTTGGAGACCTTGGATGGATGTGGGGATGTTCGTTGCACAAGGAACGGATAATATGTATTTTGGATTAAAAGACGAAGGCAATGATCGTTTTGATGCCATAATCAATTGGGGAGATAATCAAGATGTGGCCGGGCCTTTTCCTGTTGGTCCTGATAATTTAAGATTTGTGTTTACTTCAACTACAGGAATTGGTTCAGGAGATCCAGTTTCAACGAGTGATGATGGGTTGGAAACAGGACGATTTGAACCAACTGAAGATGTGAATGGTTTGCCAGACAGCTATGGTAAACTCGGGGTAGGAGACTTCTATACGACACCAATAGAAGTAACCCACAAGTTGCATGTAAGAGGTAACGGTCGTTTTGAATACATACCCGAAGAAGAAGCAGAGCATATAATTCTTGGTAAACAAGTTGATCCAAACAATCCAGATGATGTTTCGTTTCGCCGTCTAGCATTTACAAATGATCCAGATGATGTGTTACTTGGAGACGGTACTTGGGGAACGGTAACGGGCATTGGAGGTGTACTTGGTGCACACAACGGTACATCCATGAGTACAATAAACACTGATTTAGTTTCTTTTGGTCAGGACGTTGGAGACCCTAATAACCCTGGTCAATTATTAAGTGATCGAGAAGTTCCGATGGAGGGTTTTGATATCCAATTTAATGGGATAGGTGTGCCAGATGGTAATTTAGTTTCTTTTGGTCAACCAAATGTAATTACAGGGTATGAGCGTTCAAAAGTACACGTGTACAATAACCATGAAAATGTAGCCATATCTGGATACACTGATGCATCGAACTTAACGCCGTTCTTTTCACGTCAATTTGGAGTTAGTGGTTATATTACCAATGCAGAAAGTGATATTTCCGCAGCAGTTCATGGCTTAGCAGAAAATAGTGCTGTTGGAATGCAGGGAACAGGTGTTTTTGGCGAGGCCAGCAACAATACGCTGAACATTGGAGTTCGCGGAACAGTGTTTGACGATAACGCCCTAGCAAATTATGGTGGTAATTTCGGGGCATTTGGAACTGCTCAAACCAACTATGGTATTTTTTGTTCAGCATTCGGAGCCATGGGAGATGATTGGGCAGGTTTTTTTGGAGGAGCCTTATTTGCACAAAGTCAAACAATAGGTTCTGATAGTCTGCTTAAGCAAAATATTCAACAACTCACAAATGCCACAGATATATTAAATCAGCTCAATCCTGTCTCATTCGATTTTAAACAAGATCCAGAATTGGAACGGTTACATTTACCCCAAGAGAACCAATTTGGTCTTATCGCGCAGGAAGTAGAACAAGTACTTCCTGATTTGATTAAAAATGTTACCGCACCTGCAACATTTGACTCCCTCGGGAATCAGGTGTATGCGCCATTAAGTTTTAAAGGGTTAAACCAGGAGGCATTCATCCCAATTCTTATTCAAGGATTTAAGGAACAACAGGTAACTGTTGATAGCCTACAAAATGAACTATCTCAGAAAGTCTCGTTAATTAATGATGTCAATGATCGTTTGTCTCAGCTTGAGAATTGTTTGAGTAACTTGTTACCTTTGCTGTGTCAGATCAATAATTCAGCAATAAATCAAAATGATGAGGAAACACAAAGTGAATTAATTCATACCTTAAATCTTGAACTTTTTGATGGAGAGAACATTGTTTTAGAACAAAACATTCCAAATCCTTTCGCTGAACGTACAGTTATTAATTATTACTTGCCTGAAAGCGTAAGAGCTGCAAAAATCATCTTTTATAACCAAGAAGGACGTATGATTAATGAAATGAATATTTCAGAGCGAGGAAATGGCCAATTAAATGTTTACGGTGCTGATTTGAGTAAAGGAATTTACTCCTATACACTTATTTGTGATGGTCAAGTGATTGCTACGAAGAAAATGGTGAAGCAGTAAGCTCAAGTTTATTCTAGTATATAGAACGGTGGCAAGTTATCCTTGCTGCCGTTTTTTATTGTCCCATCAACACCTCACCCATCTTCAAATCTAAAGGTGTTGTAATCTTGATGTTTTCTTCATTTCCAAAAGTGAGAAATATCGGAAATCCAGCTTTTTCAACGAGTGACGCGTCATCGGTAATGTCTTCTGAAAAAGGCAGTTGGTAAGCTTTGAGGAGTATTTCCCGTTGAAAGCATTGCGGCGTTTGAACAGCGAAGAATTCACTTCTTTTTTGAGCAGCGCTTTCTATTAATGTGCCCTTTCTCAAAGATTCTTTCAGCGGCAAAACTGGAACAGCTGATCCTTTTTGATGTGCGAGTTTAAAACAGTTGCGCAGCGTGGTTGAACTTACGAGTGGTCGTACGCCATCGTGCACACCAATAATGTCTCCTGTAGCGCGACTCAATGCGTTTTTGATGGAGTCATACCGTTCAATTCCACCTTTAATCAATATGTGGGGAATGGTAAACTCATGTTTTCGACATAGTTCTTGCCAGAATTCCCACCAATCAGAGGGAAGTGTTACCAAAACTTGCAGGTGTTTGTCGTACTGGTAAAAACACTCAATCGCATGCATCAAGATAGGCCTATTGCGAAGCGGTAAAAATTGCTTGGGAATATCAGCTCCCATGCGTTTTCCGATTCCTCCGGCGGTAATGATGATGGTCGTCTTCATGAATTCAGAATTCAGAATTCAGAGTTCAGAATTCTAAGTTCTAAACTCTAAACTCTAAACTTTACAGTATCAACATAGCGTCTCCATATGAATAGAAACGGTACTTTTCCTTAATCGCTTCTTTGTAGGCTTCCATCATTAAATCGTGTCCAGCAAAAGCAGAGATCATCATCAACAATGTAGAAAGCGGTGTATGGAAATTAGTAATCATGCAATCAGCAATGCTAAAATCGTACGGAGGAAAAATAAACTTATTCGTCCAACCGTCAAATGGCTTTAGTAACCCGTCAGTAGAAACAGAAGTTTCGATGGCGCGCATAGAAGTCGTACCAATAGCGCACACTTTCTTCTTGTTCAGTTTAGCGCGGTTAACGATTTCGGCTGTTTTCTCAGATATAATCGTTTGTTCCGAGTCCATTTTGTGTTTGGTAAGGTCTTCCACTTCTACTTGGCGGAAGGTACCTAATCCAATATGTAACGTAATTTCAGCAAACTCAACACCTTTTAATTCCAGTCTTTTTAATAACTGACGTGAAAAATGAAGTCCAGCTGTGGGCGCAGCAACTGCTCCTTCCACTTCTGCGTAAATCGTTTGAAAACGCTCTTCGTCTTCAGGCTCCACTTGACGTGTAATGTATTTTGGTAGCGGTGTTTCTCCTAATTCAGTGATTTTCGCTTTAAATTCGTCATAACTTCCGTCGAACAGAAAACGTAATGTTCTTCCCCGAGAGGTCGTGTTGTCAATAACTTCAGCAACCAATGATTCGTCATCGCCAAAGTACAATTTGTTACCAATCCGAATTTTACGTGCAGGGTCAACAAGTACGTCCCATAATAAGCTTTCTCTGTTCAATTCTCTCAATAAGAACACCTCGATTTTAGCTCCTGTCTTCTCTTTGTTCCCGTACATTCTTGCAGGGAAAACTTTGGTATTATTGCGCACCATAACGTCGCCTTCGTCGAAATAATCCAGGACGTCTTTAAACATTTTGTGTTCAATTTTTCCTGAGTCTCGATGCAACACCATTAGGCGCGATTCGTCTCTATTTTCTGTTGGGTAATTAGCGATGAGTTCTTCCGGTAATTGGAAATCGAACTCTGAAAGTTTCATCTTATTTATATTCACTGCGTACCGTTTTAAAAAGGGCTACAAAGTTAGTAAATAATTTGATTGGTTTGACCGAGTGTTTGAAAAGTGTTGCAGGCTTCAGGTTTTCAAGATAAAACCTGAAACCTGTAACGGACGAAGATCAAAACAATCTGTGACTATTTTTCTCTATATTTTTACCAAACAATAGAATTTCCTAGGTTTTTTTAAATGAAATTTGAAAGATGGGCATTCCTTTTAGCGGACTT
>JALQTG010000046.1 GCA_023264075.1 Crocinitomicaceae bacterium | reverse complement strand
TCTTGCAGGTGAAAAAATTAATATTGGAGGGTTAGCACTAAAAACATTAAAAAAACTAAACGGGGCTAAATTCGGAATACCATTTTCATCTATCGTGGAAGCAAAAGCAATCGGACGAGGTCCAATAGCTCCTAACAGGTAACGATGTACTTGAGGGACAGACAATTCTTTTGGATCGAGGGATAACATCTCTAACTTTTTCCGCAAATTTAAGGGGAAATAAGGGGAATAAAAAGAGCTCTTCCATTTAGTTACTAACAGGAAGTAAACATCTATTCGGGATGGTATATTCGATCAGCAGCCGAATAAATCGCCTCCCTGTTAAGTGTCATTGTTTTGGTTTGACTTTTTTGAAAAAGTTCCGATTGATTCATAAAATAAGGGCTATCTGGATGATTGGAATTCCCAAACGGAACGAGGGTGCGCATCTCTTCTACTCCGTCTTTACCAAATTGCACAAACTGCGTATACGTGTCTCCTGATCTTACCACGTACTTATCCTCGCGAAGCACCCCGTAATTTGCGGCTAACGCATCAGGGAAACCAGGAGAAGCAAACGTAGAATCCCCCTTTTTACAAATGAAAATCTCCTTAAGCGGTACATCGACAGTTCGATAATACTTCATGAACCAATCTTGAGCTTTGCGGGCACAGTCCACAAAATCTTCTTCTGTCACTGAAAACCCTTGCACGAATTGCTCGTCGTTATACCCTTTTTCACGAAACAACAAATCGGTTACCACCATTACTGCTGCTGAGGATGGATCATCTAGTTGCGCTACGCGGCTCCAATCTTGAAAAAGTGTCATAATTGGACGTATGTCAGGATAGTTATCCAACTCCATTTCAAAAAATGGCTTTAACTGTTTCATTAAGTAGGAGTTCTCTGAATAGGAATGATCGAATTTAATGGACTGAAACTCTTCAAAACTCAATTTTTCATTCTTTTCCAAAAAGTGGCGCAGTACCTCTGCACGGTTATTTTGACCTGGTCGGGCATCCAAATATTCTTTCAATTCTTCCTTCATTTCCTCGTTCTCCTCACAAGTGGCAAAAAACGGCGTATTGTTCGTATTGTATACAAATTGACACGTAGGGTTTTCCTCCATTGGCAATTCATTTAAGTTATGAATGCGCTGCCACATGTATTCTGACGAAGTACCAGGGACCACCTTCATTTTAGCAATACTATCCTCACGATAAGGCACTTGACCATAGCTAACATAGAAAATATTATCTTCTTTGTCTGCGTATACTATATTGAACAAACTTATCCCCATAATTTCAAGGGCTGACTTAAACTCGGTAAGGTTCTTTGTCTTATTCATACGGTACCATTGTAAGGGGCCATTTGCAGCCATAAATGCCGGATATCTAAACGCGTAAAATGCGGATTTATCTTCCGAAGAATTCAACACTGGACCATGAACACTTCTGTACACCTTTCGTTTGACAGGAATTGTGATTCCTTTCCACTTCACCTTTAGCTTCACTTTTTTAACCTCCAATTCTCTCCAGGCATTATCGAACCAATATTGCCGCTTCTTTTTATCGTTCATTTTCAAGCGATAAACATCTCCTCTATCAAAGTAATTCCAGGTCATTCCCCACCCCAAATTAGTGTTATTCCCCATGAATATCGAAGTTCCACCGTGAAAAATGGCTCCATGCATATTTAACCCTTCCTCGCTTTGTAAATGTGCTTCATAAAAGGAGAATGTTCCTGACATCTGCATGTGTGGATTCATACACAACATCGTTTTTCCTTCTTTCGATTTCCCTGCGCTCACGGCATAGGCATTAGAACCTAATCCTTGCATCTTCGAATTATCAAATTGTCCGGTATAAATTTTCTCCATAGCTTGAGATGCTTCCGTCATAAAAGACAACACCATCACGTAAGTAGTCATCACATCTTCCGTGCCTATTGGAAATAGCTTTTTCAGCAATACTTCTTCCGGGTACTTCTTCGCATAAGCGTTAATTCCTTGCACATATCCGTCGATGTACTCCAGAAAATCCAACGGATAGTGAGGCATTTCCGCCTCAACAATTTCACGCGCACCGATCACGTGTCTAAAAAAATCAGCGCGAACTCCATCCATACCATTGTATCTACCACTCATTCCTTTCCCCATTATGAGTAAGTCTTGCATCTCCTTGAATGCATCTTCAGCATTCGACCAA
>JALQTG010000038.1 GCA_023264075.1 Crocinitomicaceae bacterium | reverse complement strand
ATACCTAGAGCTTTATTTACTTCCACTCCCCTTAAGAGATCTGCAACTAATCTCATCTTTCTTGGAGCAATTGAAGAGTTCTTAAGTGATGCAAACGCAACACTCTTGTTTTCTTCTTTTCTATTCTCAGCTCTTAATCGTTTTCTAGCGCCCATGTCTTAGAAATATTTAATACTATCTTCTTTTATCTTTCTTATTACCAGCATGGCCACGGAAATTACGCGTTGGAGCGAATTCTCCTAATTTGTGACCTACCATATTCTCAGTTACATACACAGGGATAAACTTGTTACCATTGTGCACTGCTATTGTCAAGTTTACAAAGTCAGGTGTAATTGTAGAGGCTCTTGACCACGTTTTGATTACACTTTTAGACCCTGTCTCTTGCGCTTCATCCACTCGCTTCGATAATTTATAATGAACGAATGGTGGTTTTTTTAACGAACGACTCATATCCTACTTATTTCTTTCTTTTCTCAATAATAAACTTGTCAGAATACTTCTTCTTAGCACGAGTTTTGTATCCTTTCGCTGGAATCCCATTACGTGATCTTGGGTGACCTCCTGAGTTACGGCCCTCACCACCACCCATTGGGTGATCAACAGGGTTCATAACTACACCACGTACACGTGGACGTCTTCCCAACCAACGAGTTCTACCCGCTTTACCAGAAACAACTAAACTGTGTTCAGAATTAGAAACTGCACCAATTGTCGCAAGACATTCAGTAAGAATCATTCGAGTTTCACCAGATGGCATTTTCACAATAGCGTATTTACCATCACGCGCGTTTAACTGAGCATACGTACCAGCTCCTCTTGCAATTGCTCCACCTTTACCAGGCTTCAACTCAATGTTATGGATTACAGTTCCCAAAGGAATAATTTCCAAAGGAAGTGCGTTTCCTACATTAGGTTGAGCATTAGCTCCAGATAAAACAGCATCCCCTACTTTTAATCCATCTGGTGCGATAATGTATCGCTTCTCACCATCAGCATAAAACAACAAAGCAATACGAGCTGTCCTGTTTGGATCATACTCGATTGATTTAACAACAGCAGGGATATCATGCTTATCTCTTTTGAAGTCGATAATACGATACTTTTGCTTGTGACCACCACCGATATAACGCATCGTCATTCTACCAGAGTTATTACGACCACCTGACTTCTTCTTAGAAGCTACAAGCGATTTCTCTGGAGTTGACGTGGTAATCTCAGCGTAATCACTGTTAATTTTGTGTCTCTGCCCTGGAGTTGTAGGCTTGAATTTTTTAAGACCCATTGTCAATTAATTAAATGTTAGTAAACAAATCAATCGTCTCTCCATCTGCAACAGTAACTACTGCTTTTTTGTAACGTGCGTTACGTTGCTCAACGATACCTTTGTTAGTATATTTAACAGAGGATTTACCACCGCCATAATTCATGGTGCGCACACTACTAATAGTTACGCCATACATGTTCTCGACAGCATTTTTTATTTCAATCTTGTTCGCCCTACGGTCTACAACAAACGTAAAACGATTATTCATTTCGCTATCACTTGTAGCTTTCTCCGTAATTAGAGGCTTTTTAATAATTGTGTTCATCACCAATTAGTTTAAGATCTTTTCAATTACTTCAACTGAGCTTTTAGCAAGCACAACTTTCTTCGCATTTAATACGTCGTAAGTGTTTAATAAATCAGCAGTTACTACTTTCATAGTTCCGATATTTCTGGCTGATAAATAAACGTTGTCGTTTTTACTTCCTAGTACCAAAAGTACTTTGTCATTTTCCAACTTCAAGTTTCCTAAAAGTGATTTGAATTCTTGTGTTTTCGGAGTTTCAAAATTGAAATCTTCTAATACAAGTAACCCATCATTTTGTGCCTTGTAAGACAATGCAGAACGACGAGCTAAGCGCTTTAATTTCACGTTTAACTTGAATGAGTAGTTTCTTGGTCTGGGACCGAATACACGACCTCCACCTCTAAAAACTGGAGATTTGATAGAACCAGCACGTGCTGTACCCGTTCCTTTTTGCTTCTTAATCTTACGCGTACTCCCTTTGATCTCAGCTCTCTCTTTAGATTTGTGAGTTCCTTGGCGCTTATTCGCTAAATGTTGTTTAACATCTAAGTAAATCGCGTGATCATTTGGCTCAATTGCAAAAACTGAGTCAGAAAGATTCACTTTCGTTGAAGTAGCTTTTCCTTTTGTATCTAAAACTTTTACTTCCATTATTTCTCAATTATTACTGTTGAACCTTTAGCTCCAGGAATGGAACCTTTAACTACTAGTAAGTTCTTATCTGTTAGAACTTTTAAAATCTGAAGGTTTTCGATGGTAACAGTTTTATTACCCATCTGACCTGCCATACGCATTCCTTTGAATACGCGCGCTGGGAAAGATGCCGCACCGATAGATCCAGGAGCTCTCAAACGGTTATGTTGACCATGTGTAGCTTGTCCAACCCCACCAAAACCGTGACGTTTCACAACACCTTGAAAACCTTTACCTTTTGAAGTTCCAGAGATACTTACGAATTCTCCTTCTTCAAACAATTCTACATTTACAGACTCTCCAAGGTTTAAACCTTCGAATCCGTCAAACTCTACCAATTCGCTTTTTGGTGTAGTACCAGCTTTCTTAAAGTGACCTTTAAGTGCATTAGGAGTATTGTTCTCCTTGCGCTCTCCGAACCCTAATTGAACCGCTTCGTACCCATCGCGATCTTGTGTCTTCACTTGCGTTACTACGCAAGGACCAGCTTCTATCACTGTGCATGGTGTTGCCTTACCCTCGGCACTGTAGATGCTAGTCATTCCGACTTTTCTTCCTATTAATCCAGGCATTCTTTATTTATTATAGATTATACTTTAATTTCTACGTCAACCCCACTTGGTAACTCTAAACGCATCAATGCATCAACAGTTTTTGATGAAGAACTGTAAATATCAAGCAAACGCTTGTATGAACACAATTCAAACTGCTCTCGTGCTTTTTTGTTAACGTGTGGTGATTTCAATACTGTGTAAATTCTCTTATGTGTAGGTAATGGAATTGGTCCACTAACAACCGCACCTGTAGTTTTCACAGTTTTAACGATTTTCTCAGCTGATTTGTCAACTAAGTTATGATCGTAAGACTTCAATTTTATTCTAATTCTCTGACTCATCGACTTTAATATTAAGCGGAAACATTTCCTTTTACTTTAGCAATAACTTCATCTGCAACGTTACGAGGACATACATCAAAATGAGAGAATTCCATAGAAGAATTCGCACGTCCAGATGTAATTGTTCTCAACGTAGTTACGTATCCAAACATCTCAGAAAGTGGAACGATAGCTTTAACAACTTTTGCTCCAGCACGATCATCCATTCCTTGCATTTGACCACGACGACGGTTAAGGTCGGCTACAACGTCACCCATGTTCTCTTCAGGAGTAACTACTTCCAGCTTCATGATTGGTTCAAGAAGCTCAGGGTTACATTTAGGAAGAGCATGTCTGTAGGCCATTTTAGCACATACCTCAAAAGACAATGAATCTGAATCGACCGCATGGAATGAACCATCCTTCAATTCTACTTTCAATGAATCTACAGGGTATCCAGCTAAAACTCCATTAGCCATAGCTTCCTTAAATCCTTTCTCAACAGATGGGATAAATTCTTTTGGAACGTTACCACCCTTGATGCTATTGATAAATTCAAGTCCAGTTTTCTCTTGATCCTCTTGCGGGCTAATCGTAATTACGATATCCGCAAACTTACCACGTCCACCAGATTGCTTTTTGTACACCTCTCTGTGATCAATTGAACCAGCAATTCGCTCACGGTAAGATACCTGTGGAGCACCTTGATTCACTTCAACTTTGAATTCTCTTTTCAAACGGTCCACAATGATATCTAAGTGAAGCTCACCCATACCACTAATTACTGTTTGACCAGAATCTTCATCCGTGTGCACACGGAACGTTGGATCTTCTTCAGCTAACTTCTGTAGACCGTTAGACAATCTATCAGAATCCGCTTGAGTCTTAGGCTCAATAGCTAATCCAATTACTGGATCAGGGAAATTCATCGACTCAAGTACAATTGGATGACCTTCTGCACACAACGTATCTCCAGTTTTGATATCCTTAAATCCAACAACAGCACCGATATCACCAGCACCTAATTCTGGAATTTGATTTTGCTTGTTCGCATGCATTTGGAAAATACGAGAGATACGCTCTTTGTTTCCTGAACGCGGATTGTATACGTATGAACCAGCAGGAAGAACACCTGAATATGCACGCACGAAACATAGACGACCTACGAATGGGTCT
>JALQTG010000278.1 GCA_023264075.1 Crocinitomicaceae bacterium | reverse complement strand
ACGAATTTATTCAGAAAGCAAAAGGATACGACGAGTTACTTCCTGCTAACTTGGGGTTTGAAGATCGAAGCATTTCGGAACTAACCGCTGAACACAACAAATTGGTGTTGGAGCGCAACCGGTTGTTGGAAAGTTCAAGTGCCAAGAACCCCATGGTAGCGAACATAGATGGGCAATTGGCATCCATTCGCGCAAGTTTGAAGGAGAGCTTAAATAAATTGAAGGAGAGTTTAGATTTACAGTTGGTGGTGCTCAAAAAACAGGAGGCCATTTACAAAGGGAAATTGGCGAATGTACCCGAATATGAGCGGGAATATCGGGAGATTTTGCGGCAGCAGCAGATCAAGGAAACCCTTTACTTGTATTTATTACAGAAACGGGAGGAGAACGAAATTGCCATGGCCAGCACATTAGGCAGTGTGAAGGTATTGGATCACGCCTATACGTCGCGTGAACCCATTGCGCCCAAAAAGAAAATCATTTTTTTAGGAGCGATTTTGTTGGGCTTGATTTTACCAATCGGAATTATTTACGTGAAAGACTTGTTGGATACAAAGATCAAAACGAAGGAGGAGGTCCAGCGTACAGGGTTGCCTTTTATCGGTCAAATCCCAGTTGGAGATACGTCAGAATCGCTGGTCGCTACCCCTGGAAATCGTAGTGCGATAAGTGAAGCCTTTCGCATGTTGCGGACGAGCATGTCCTTTTTGATCAGACAGCAGGAAGCCCAGCTAGGCAAAGTGATTTTTTCTACGTCCACCATCGCTGGAGAGGGTAAAACGTTTACCGCGTTGAATCTAGCCAATTCCTTGGCCTTATCGGATAAGAAGGTGGTGTTGCTCGGTCTCGATCTACGTGCGCCAAAAATAAGCGAGTATTTGGTGGAGTGCAATGAAAATGGCGTGACCGATTTTATTGTGAACCAAGGAATGACTATAGAAAGCATCATTCGTAAAGGAAAAGGCGCAGTTCAATTTGATTATATTTTGTCGGGGTCTATCCCCCCCAACCCCAGTGAGTTGCTGCTAAGTGAACGTTTGGGTGAAGTGTTTGACTTTTTAAAAAAACAGTATGAGTATATTGTGGTTGATACAGCACCAGTAGGATTGGTCGTGGATACCATCTCTATTTTAGATCACGCCGATGTATTGCTGTACGTGGTGCGTGCCAATTACTTGGATAAAAATGCATTAGAAATACCGGTGAAATTGGCAAAAGATAAGGAATTGAAGAACATTGCTTTGGTCTTGAACGGCGTCAAAATGTCCAATCGTACCTATGGTAGCTACGGCTATGGTTACGGCTATGGCCACACCAAGAAGTCTTTTTGGCAGCGCATCTTCAAAAAGTAACAGGCCCCATTGCCGCCTTCGCCGCCCTCCTTCGTCGGTTACTAAGGCACCAGCTCCAAATTGACGAATTGACTAATTGTCCCCATTGTCGCATTGTCCGCCTTGTCTAATTGATCAATTGTCAAATTGACTAATTAACCAATTATCAAAAAGTTAACACAAAAAATCTTGGTACATTAAATTTAATAAATTACTTATTGGCACTTAATAAAAACGCAAGCAATTAAATTAGCGATACAATGAAAAAACACTAGCCTTAATTTTAGTATGTGCCTCCACCGCACTCTTCGCGCAGGAGAATACTGAAATGAACAAATTATCCATCGGATTAAACGTAGGTGGCGCAGATGGTCATGCACCAATCCGTATGGGTCGCCCAAAATTATACCAACCGAATTTCGTACAAGGAAATGTGCACTACATGTTCAACAACCGTTTTGGGGTGGTTCAGGTTGTCCAGATACTGATGGAGATGATATTCCTGATCACATCGATGAGTGCCCAGATACTTATGGTTCTTGGAAAGAAAAGGGATGTTCTGAAATTACTTCAGAAGTAAAAGAAGTACTTCAGAAAGCATTGGAAGGAGTTTACTTTGAAACTGGTAAAGCAATCTTGAAAAAAGAATCCAATAAAGCATTAGATGCGGTAATCGGAGTGATGAAGGATAACCCAACATACAAGTTGAAAATTTCTGGTCATACAGATAACGTAGGTGAAGATGACGCGAGCATGCAATTGTCGAAAGACCGTGCGCAAGCAGTTGAGCAGTACCTTGAAACAACAGGTGGTTTGAATGCAGATCGTTTCATCGTACTTGGATACGGTAATACACGTCCGGTAGCGTCTAACGACACACCAGAGGGTCGTGCGAAAAACAGAAGAGTAGAGTTTGTAGTGGTATTCTAAGACTCCTCCACAAAAATATGCGAAAGAGGCACGATAGACATCGCGCCTCTTTTTTTTAGCCAATACTCGAGGCTAATACCTTCCTGTGTCTTTAGACTTTCCCACTCTCCGAATTCCATACTTTCAACTTTTAATTCTACCTTTATACGCTATGTTTAAATTCTTTTCCGGGAACCAACCCTTTGTCTTGTTTTTGCTCCCTTTATTACCATTGGGGAACCTGGTATTGGAGTATTTCTTCCCCACATTGATTGTAGCGGAGAAGTTTCATACGAACTTATGGTTAATACAGCCACAAACAGAATTTAACTGGGGACTAGGGGTGTTAGCGGCACTTTTTCTTACCTTGAATGGGATGTTGGTAAATAGTATCTTCAACAGGAATGAGTTCTACGATAAAAACACCTACTTGCCCTCATTGATTTATGTGATTATTGCCTGTTTATTTCCGTTAAGTGTATTGTTCAACGGAGAGGCATTGGCACATACGTTCCTGATATTAATGATTGCCCAATTATTTCGCTTGAAACAGAACGAAGATGGGCGCGCAGCCAGTTTCTTTAGTGCGTTTTTCTTAGGTTGGGCGGTAAGTTTAAATCCTATTTATATGTTTATGCTGCCGTTCTTGTGGATGAGTATTGGTCGAATTCGTCCATTTATTCTGCGGGAATACGCGCTCACGGCATTTGGAATTTCGATTCCCATGCTTTACTTGTTTTACGCGAACCCCGAATTTTACACCCGCTTATTTGTATTTGATGCCAAGTTAAACTTCCTACAATTCAATGGATTATTATTGTGGATTCCTTATGTGACCATTGTGATTTTACTGGCACTAAGTTATAAGAGCATTCTAACCCGATTGCCCAAAAGTACAATTCGCTACAAGCGCCTACTGAGTGTCGTGATTTTTGTATTTCTCTTTACGTTAATCACTGCAGTCGCAACAACCTATATGTACAATACGAGCTACTACTTAGCACCAGGCGCGATCGTCCTGGCATTAATTCTTCCTTATGCCTACCTAGATTCCAGAGCCCCACTGGTAGTCTCCGCGCTCTTCTACTTAATCGTGGTCGTGAACGTACTTAAATTCGTATTGAGATAAGTGTAGAAATCAGAACTTAGAACTTAGAACTCAGAACTCAGAATTCAAAACTCTAAACTCTAAACTTTCACCCTGAGCATTCGAAGGGCAATACTCTAAACTCAAAACTAATGCTCG
>JALQTG010000272.1 GCA_023264075.1 Crocinitomicaceae bacterium | reverse complement strand
TATCTTCGTAGCATTGAGGTTATGCTGAAGCGGCTAAATATTAAATCTGATTTTCTAAAATCAATTGTTGTGCTCACGTCGGGGACTGTGCTTGCTCAAATGGTTAGCTATCTTTCAACTCCTTTTATCACACGACTATTTACCCCTGATGAAATTGGTGAACTCGGCGTTTTTCTTCGAATTACCGCATTTATTACTGCGATTGCCACAGCGCGCTATGAATTGACACTTCCACTTCCAAAAAATCACCACCATGCGTTCCAATTATTTCGACTCTCACTGCGGATTGCACTTATTTCCTTAGGAGTCTCACTATTTGTTGGATTAGGTTATTGGGTGTGGTCTGACTTCGACCTACCTATTCTGGGGTACATTCTTTTTATAGTATCGACATCCTTCTTCATGATTTTTAGAAACATAGGTACGAATTGGGCTATTCGCAATAAATCGTTCAATCACATCTCTGTTTCAGGAGTTGTTGGATCTACTTTCACCAACAGCATAAAAATTATAGCAGGTCTACTCCACTTTGGAGTAATTGGCTTGATATTGTCCCATTTAATCGGGTCGGCAATGGCCGTAATTGTTTTCATAAGGGAATATTTGACAACCAAAAAAACAGGTCCTTTTAAACGGTCAAAAGGAAAAATGAAGGTACTCGCTGAGACATACCGCGAGTTTCCTGCAGTCAATCTTCCTCACACGCTATTGGATAATGGTCGTGAGTTACTCATCGCATTTTTTGTTGTCGAATTTTTCGACCAAGCCATTTTCGGTGCGTACGACCACTCTTTTCGAATGCTAAAACTCCCTCTTGTACTTGTAGGAGCCTCAATGGGACAAGTATTTTTTAATCGTTGCTCAACGGCCTTCAGTGAAAAAAAGGCACTATATCCCTTACTGAAAAAGACAACGCTAATGCTTGCAGTTCTATCTATTGTTCCATTCTCCATCATATTCTTTTTTGGGGAAGAGATTTTTAGTGTAGTTTTTGGGAAAAAATGGGCCTATTCTGGACAGATATCAGAAATAATAGCACCTTGGCTAATGATTAATTTTATTGCTTCTCCTATTTCAACTATTCCACTTATTATTGGGCGTCAAAAATTATTCTTCTGGTTAGGACTTATAAGTACCGTTATCCAGCTCGCAGGATTTGGACTTCTTCCGATGTTAATGAACCAAGGAAAAATCAATGGGAATGAATTGTTTTGGATCATTAGTCTAGCCATGAGTTTATTTTTGATTTTAGTTATCTTTATCAAGTTAAACATCACCAAAAAAGCAGATCAATTGAATGCTATACATTCCTCTTGATTTTAATATCTTTGTACAAGAACACAGTGAAAAGAGTCATAAATCATATTCAACATCGGATATTAAGGTTTTTTAAACCTGTTATGATTAGTGGTTACAAACGTTATGATGGTGTGCGACTTCCAAAAACAAGGTATGGTTCTACAACATTATTCCAAGGGAAAGATAAACTACACATGGAGGATAATGTCTTCATTAATCACTATTGTTTCATTGATGGTTCTAATGGATTGAGAATTGGTGAAGGGACTCAAGTTTGTTGCTGGGTATCCCTGCTGACACACAGCAGTCATATTTCCATACGACTCTATGGTAAAAATTATGGTGGCACGAAGATGAAAGGGTACATCATAGGAAGTGTCGACATTGGAGCGTATACCTTCATCGGCCCACATGCGATTATTATGCCGGACACAACCATTGGTAAAGGATCAATAGTAGCAGCGTTTAGTTATGTAAAGGGTACCTTTCCAGACTTTTCAATCATAGCAGGAAACCCTGCCAAGGTGGTGGGTGATACCCGGAAAATAGATGAGCAATACCTCAAAGAACACCCGGAGTTAAATGAATATTATACCGAATGGGCGGGGAAATAAAGAAACCTTTCGTTGTTCAGTTAAGTCAACTACTTCTCATTCTTTCTATGGTAGGAGCCATGCTTCTTCCTCCTTTGCGCATCGCCGATAGTTTTCCTGCACTCGAAGTATCCGATATCGCATTCCCCATTCTTGTCCTGTTTATACTATTTTTTTTTCGAAGTGATTTCATCAAACGCGTCACGAAACATCGACAAATCATCTTCGCATTTTTTGTTTTCATTGCCCTGACCGTCGTTTCCATTCTTGGCAATGGACGTTGGGCGGAGCTAAGGGATTGGTTTGAAGTGCTGAAGTACCTGAAATTGATTGGATTTATTGGGTTCATTTATTTTTTCTTCACCAAGCGCCAGTTGTTGCGCATCATAGTCCCTCTTTTCATTCTCGCTTTCATTTTTAACCTACTTCATTATTACAATATTTTCGGATTTAATTCGATTATTGAACCGTTTTATGCTGCGCCTCATCACCTTGATTTCTTCGGTTTAAACTCCCTAGGAGAGCCAGCTACAAAAAGAGCATTAGGGGTACTCGGAAATCCTAACACCAATGGTTTATTCTTTTTGAGCTTCATGCTGTTGTTTCTTCCGAAAAGCACGGCTTATCCATGGCGCAACACCGTTTTGTTAGGGATAGCTATTACGGGGTTATTACTCTGTCAGACGCGCACGGGAATGTTAACCTATGTTTTGGTCCTACTCGTATTTTACCTAAGTAACCCAAGTAATTGGAGAAGAAGCATACAAATACTTCTTTTCTCCATTCTCATTTACGTTGGGCTTTCACTTATGGGGAATTTATACCTTAACTCTTTGGCGAATCCTGGAATATTAAAAAGTGCAGGTATAGGAAGGTTAGAACAATGGCAAAAAATAATTGATGCTATGCCTGGACATTGGATCATTGGCCATGCACCCGAAAAAGAATATTTTGAACGTCATACTATTTATTCAGAAAGCGAATATTTTTTACTTCTCTTTCGGTATGGTCTCCTCGGAGTATTGGCATTCCTACTATTTTGGGCACTATGGCTAAAGAATTATGCACTGAAGACGCTGCGTACGAATCCAATTGCCTTTTTTGTAGCAATTGTTTATCTGATAGGGGCCATTACCAACAACCCCCTTCAATCTCCAAAAATTGCATTAATTTTGGGTACTGTAATGGCAGTGTCACTTTTCGAAACGGATGATCAAACAAACAAAAATTAAACTTCTCATTGTTGGCCCAGATAGTCCCCACGTAGCCAATTTTGTTAATCGGTTAGACACTGACGCCTACAACATACAAGTGATTTCTTCAGGTAAGCGGCACATCTCTTACCGAAATAACATACTTGTGAGCTTCTCTATAATTAAATTTTGGAATTTTGTATTTACGCCTTTAACAATCAAAAAAATAGCGCGTCAATTCGAACCAGATGTTGTTTGGCTCCATCAAGCCAACTCATTTGCACTCTATCCTATTCTAGCCTTAAAGAAGAAATATCCGCTAATATTAACGGTTTGGGGAAGTGATATTCTTGTTGCTCCGAAAAAGTCTTGGTGGATACGCCGAATGACGCGGTACATCTTGAATAAAGTAGACCTGATTACAGCCGATGCTAAATACTTAGGTGAACAAGCGCTAGAACTTAGTCCTAAAGCTACCATTCCGGTGCACATTTGCCAGTTTGGTATTAACCCTATTGATACTTCCCTGGAAAAGGAAAAAGTCATCTTTTCCAATCGCGGGCACAAATCACTTTATCGCATAAATGAAGTTATTTTGGCCTTTCACAAGTTTCAAGCAAATACAACTGCCAATGAATGGAAACTCGTCATTGCAGGGGAAGGACCAGAAACTTTAGGGCTTCAAAAGTTGGTGGAGGAGTTAAAACTCACGGAAAAAGTTCAATTTGTCGGATTTCTTTCCGCTCATGAAAATGCTAACTGGTATAGTCGTTCAACAATTTATATTTCCATTCCCGAATCAGATGGCACTGCTGTTTCTTTGCTTGAGGCAATGCATTACGGATGTATTCCAATAGTATCCAATTTACCCGCCAACAAAGAGTGGATTCATCATTTAGCAAACGGATATGTGGTGTCTGATTTGGAGGACGACTTTCTAGCTAAAGCACTGGAAATGGATCACTCTTCAGCCATAGCCACCAACAAATCGCTTATCAATAAGACAGCAACTCCTGAGGCTTCTGCTCAGAAATTCGAAGAAGCTATTGAAGCCGTTCTTCTTCTAAAAAAGAAAACAATATGACCCCCGGGATACATATTTGCCACTTCACGACGGTTCATCCGAGAGATGATGGAAGGGTATTTTTCAAACAATGTGTATATGCAGCAAATGCCGGATACAAGGTAACACTTGTTGTAGCTGACGGAAAAGGAGATGCCTTGAGTCATGGTGTAAATATCATTGATATCGGCAAAACAAGTGGTGGACGGATTCAGCGGATCGCGAACAGCACGAAATCCATGTTTGAGCGTGTGAGCAAAATTGATGCAGATATTTATCAGTTCCATGACCCCGAATTACTTTCAACTGGAGAAAAGCTAAAGCGATTAAACAAAAGAGTAGTTTATGACAGTCATGAGGATGTCCCGCGACAAATTTTATATAAAACATGGCTAGGACCCATGATCCTTCGAAGGATATTCGCTAAAGCCTACAACCGTTTTGAAAAAAGAAAAGTCCGAAAATTTGATGGACTCATTTCTGTCATCGATGAAATCACGGACCAATTCGAATGTTCATCAAAGATTACAATAAAAAACTTTCCGATCATTCAACATTTAATCGACGCGCGATTACCCGTTTCAGCGCGCAAACCACAACTCGTATACGTTGGTAGTATTACCAAACCGAGAGGTGTGCTAGACTACATTCATGCTCTTGAATGGATTCCTGAGCCTTATCGACTGTTATTAATAGGTCGATTTATTCCAGAACAGCTGCTCGATGAATGCAAACGATTACCAGAATGGAAAAGAGTCGATTACCTTGGATACAAAACGCTCGATGAATTAAGTCAGCTTCTTGGCAGTGCAAAAATTGGACTATCGGTGTTACATGCCGAACAGAATTATTTACAGAGTCTTCCCACCAAGGGGTTTGAATACATGGCCGCTGGCCTTCCTTTGGTAATGAGCGACTTCGCCTATTGGGAACCTTACTTCGACGGCTGTGCGATAAGAATAAATCCAGCACAACCGAAATTAATTTCCTCAAGCATTAATCAACTCATTGAAAATACTGACTTATATGAAAAACTAGCCCTCCGGTCTATTCAGCGTTGTGAAGAATTTTCATGGGAAGGTCAATTCAAGTTATTGAATGAATTTTACCAAAAAATAATGATTTCCTAAATATGCAAACTGTTAGTATCATTATTCCCTGTCGCAATGAAGAAAAGCACATTGAAGGTTGCTTGCGCTCACTCCTAAACAATGGTTACCCGGCTGAATTCTTGGAACTACTTGTAGTGGATGGGATGAGCACGGATAACACTAGAACATTCGTGCATGCACTAAGCGAAAAATATCCCCAAATAAAGTGCATTGATAATGAACGAATGAAAACACCCTTCGCACTCAACCTAGGTATAAAACATGCAACAGGTTATTTCACGTTGATTGCAAGTGCCCACTCATCGTTTCACCCTGGTTATATTGAAACACTTGTGCTTAAAATGCAAACGCTTCACGCAGATGTTGTAGGAGGAAGGATGGAAACTGCCATAAAAAATAGCACTCCTACAGCTGTTGCCATACAGCGTGTACTTGCCCATCCATTGGGCGTTGGAAATGCACTATTTCGAACAGGTGTATCCGAAGACACTCAAGTAGATACTGTTCCTTTCGGACTTTATAAAACAGAATTACTTAAGTCGGTGAACGGATATGACGAGCGCCTCATTCGAAATCACGACATCGAGCTCTCGAAGCGCCTTATAAAGCTTAACACATCTATTTTATTGATTCCCTCCGCTTCTTGTGTTTATTATGCCCGTGAAACTTGGGGGGCTTTGGCAAAAAATAATTTCAACAACGGGAAATGGAATTTACTGACAGTTTACATTACGAAAGACTTTAGTTCTCTTAGTATTCGACATTTTGTCCCGCTACTGTTCGTGCTTTCCATTTTGTTGCCCTTACTAGGAATGTTTTTTTATCCTCCTCTAGGGATTTTATCGGCGCTCTCATTTACACTTTACACCTGCGCTGTGCTTTTTGCGAGTTCAAAAATGAACCGAGGAGAAACTACATTTCTGCATATATTCCTTACCTTTATAGTACTGCACTTCGCTTATGGAATGGGTTCTATTGTAGGCGGAGTTCAATTGAATAAGTTAATCAAGAATGACCTCAACTGAGAAATACAAACAAGAAATTGCAGCGCATCTCAACGCATCACCTAAACAGATATCACTCTACTGGAAAGGTCGTGTTGGCTTATATGCACTTCTCAAAGCGATGGGAATTGGACAAGGGGATGAAGTCATACTTCCCGCATTCACATGTGTTGTAGTTCCAAATGCCATATTGTACTTGGGAGCAACACCTGTTTACGTAGACATCAGCGACGACCACCTCAATACAACATTCGCTCATATCAAAGAAAAAGTTACACCTAATACACGCTGCATATTGGTTCAGAACACGTTTGGCTTGTCATCTGAATTGGATCAAATAGCTGCCTTTGCGAAAGATCATTCAATCTATACCATAGAAGATTGCACACATGGATTTGGAGGAACCTATGACGGAAAACCGAACGGTACCTATTGCGATGCTGCGTTTTATTCGACCCAATGGAACAAACCTTTTTCTACTGGTGTAGGGGGATTTTCACTGCTCAATAATCAACTTTTGGAGCAGCGATTGAAAGAAGTAAATCAAGAATTAATTTCACCAAGTCTAAAACAACGAAAAACGCTGGGAATGTTAATTCGGGTGCGAAAATTCATGCTGCATGACAGTACCTATTGGCCATTACTTCGTCTCTATCGTAGTTGGAGCAAAACAGGAGCCGTTGTTGGATCGAGTACTGCTACTGAATTAGAGACAATCGACCTTCCAGAAGGTTATTTTATGGCATCATCTTCCGAACAAGAAAAAGTAGGTATTCAAAGCTTAAAATCCCTCCATGAATTTTCAAAATTGAGGCAAAAAAGTGGTTTGATTTACAATGAATTTATGCGCAAGCATGGACAATGGAATTATCCTGATTCTGTTCTCCCCAACCATTCATTTTTAAAATTTCCTGTTTTTGTGAAGGACAGGACGCGTTTTATTCAAAAAGCAGAAAAGGCTAAGGTTCGGTTGGGCGATTGGTTCTTATCACCAATTCATCCTGTTACAGCAAACTATGAATTATGGCAACTCGATCCGCATCAATTTCCGAAAGCCGAATTTTACTCCAACCATATTCTTAACTTACCGACAGATAGCAAAAACACCCAAAAAGTGCTGCGCTTTTTATTAGACAATATGGACGAACTCATTTCATGGGAAAAGTAATGACTATAAAAGAACTATTTCTGACTCATCCAGTGGGTATCTATCTATTCGCGTTTTTACTACCGATCTATCCCAAATTCTATACACTTGGAATTCTATTACTCCTTATTGACTTAATTATACGCAGAGTTTCACTTCGTCAAAAAAATCATCCTAATACTTCAATCATCAAACGATTCAACAGTGGCGCAGTACTTTTTTTTATTCTTCATCTTACAGGAATACTGTATTCAAGTAATACGACATTTGCTTGGTCCGACATAGGAATGAAAGCCAGTTTTGTTCTCTTCCCAATTATTTTCTTGTTCTATCCTAAATCCATTGATTGGGAAAACTTCGGGAAATCATTTATAGCGGGAGCAGTTTTTTCAATTATTCTATGTTTAACAAACGCTGCCATAACCTATTGGCAAGATGGGTTTGTCGCTAATTTTTTCGACTCTCACCTTTCCTTTCTGATGCATAGAAGTTATTGGGCGACTTATTTGGTGATGGCCTACAGTTTGACTTGGTTTCTATACAATAAAAAACTACTCTCAACGATAATCTCGGTTATTCTGCTGTTACTTTTTAGTTTATTGACGTTCATGTCAGGTTCAAAAATGGGGATTCTCGTCTTGATTTTCACAACACTCGCATGGGTAATTTACGTGGTGATAAAAAAGAAAGCCTTTATTATGGGGACGATATCATTAGTGCTTTTTCTTATCATTGGAGGAGGAACATACACGTATTCCCCACAGTTGCAGACACGCATACAAGCAGGCGTGCAGTCGCTAACTAGCTCGAGCAGTATTTCGCCAACATCAACAGAAAGTAATGCTGCGCGCATTTTGGTTTGGTCTAGCGCGTTGGACGAAATTAAAGAACACCCAATATGGGGAGTTGGCACCGGCGATATTAAAGATGAATTATACCGTCGAAACCTAGCCAATGGCTATACTGGAGTTGCAGAAATGCATTTGAATGCCCACAATCAATTTCTAAATAGTTATCTAGCGATTGGCATTCTGGGTCTAATGAGTCTCGTATTGAGTTTTCTTATTCCCTTTCGGCGCATAAAAGGAGAACATCAATTCGTAGTACGGTCGCTCGTAGTCATTTTGTTCCTCTCTTTACTCACTGAATCGTTCTTCGAAACTCAAGCAGGAATAGTACCAGGAGCTTTTATTCTTTGCCTTATTGCGAATTACCGTCCAACTTCTGCGGTAAATGATCCGATTTAATACTGTTACTTCCCGATGTGAAAAAGCGCATCCCCCTTGTTTACGAGTGGACTTTCATTCACACAAATAACAAACCCACCACGTGGTGACTTCACTGCACGTTCGAAGTTTCCATAAGGATCAGATACTGTGGCTAGTAATGTGCCACGCTCTATACGTATACCGTTTTTTACTTTCAAGTTAAGCACTCCCGAGTTCGGTGACCTCAGCCACTGAGATTCTGTTAGTTCAATAATATTCTCAACATGAGATTCAACAGGAAACTTGCGAATACCCAGATAATTCATCACTCGCTTAATCCCATCAATTCCATGTTGTACAATAAAATCATCAATGCGGTTGGCTTTACCTCCTTCGAAAAGGATGTAATCCTTTCCCATCTTCTGCATTGTAGCCCGAATTGTCTTGGAGATCAATGAGGAGTTTAAAATAAAAGGAGAACCAAATGTCTTACACAATTCCATGGACCGCTCGTGTTTGAAATCACAGCGCGTTTGAGGAAAATTATTTCGTTGGACAGAACCGGTATGTAAGTCGATTACAATATCCACTAAAGGGGCAATTTCAGTCATAAAATGATAGGCAAACTGACTCGCCAATGAGCCATTTTTTGTTCCTGGGAATACGCGATTCAAATCGCGTTTATCTGGAAGTTCACGACTTAAATTCAAAAAACCAAAAATGTTAAATACCGGAATACATATGACTGTTCCTTTGTCCGGTTTGTTCCAACCGTTCTTAATGAATTGACGCACGATTTCCGTTCCATTAATCTCATCCCCGTGCAAAGCGGCAATTAACAAGAGAACTGGACCCTTCTTTTTAGCGTGTTGAACTACAACAGGCACCTGAATTGGCGTGTTCGTATGTAGCTTCGCAATCTCCAACGTAAATCGTCCACCCTTTCCAGGTTGAACTTGCTGACCGAGAATAGAAAAGGGCTCTACTTTTGTTCTCATTTTTTATAGCTTCTCTCTAAATAACTGATAATTTCTCCAGCAATGTCATGATGTGTAGCACGTTCAATCCCTTCAATTCCCGGAGATGAATTCACCTCTAGCACAAGAGGTCCCCGTTTAGACTGTAGCATATCTACACCTGCTACACCAAGGTTCAGTGCTTTCGCGGATTTTATGGCGGTCTCTTCTTCTTCTGCAGATAGTTTTATAATTTCAGCAGAACCTCCTCGATGCAGATTCGATCTAAATTCTCCTGTTTTACCTTGACGTTTCATCGCTCCAACGACTTTTCCATCTACCACAAATGCACGAATATCAGCACCTCCTGATTCCTTAATGAATTCTTGAACA
>JALQTG010000156.1 GCA_023264075.1 Crocinitomicaceae bacterium | reverse complement strand
ATGACCACTTTCTTTGTGAGTCCTTTGTGTGAACTTGGTGAAACTTAGTGCAAAATTGACTTAAACATTTTCTTTGTAAGGGTAGAGGTTTTAGCGAATGTGCACAAAGCTCTCAAAGAGGGCACTACGTTTCTCAAAAGGTAATAAGAATCGTAAACGATAGATGTCTATGATTCTCCTCGAGCTTCGTTACTCGGAAACTCAGTGGACAGCATCCGCCGAAGCATTAGATTTGTTACTCAGATAAATTCTTAATTAAAGAAAATAACATTCTTGATAACTCATCTAAATCATTATAAAACTCATCATACTTGATTTCGTCAATACTTTCAATATCCTTGAGATAATCAAAAATTGCCACGCATTCAAAACTAGAACCTCTTGATACTACATAAAAATTTCTTTTATCTGGTTTAGTGAATCTCCCAGAACCTTCCGCTATATTGAGCATAATGCTAAAAGAAGCTCTCCTAAGTTGATCATTCGTAGTTCTGTCTAATTTTAGTATGAATAAGAAAGTGATTTACTTTATTGTTCAAAGCTTTAGCTTTCGTGTAAACGGTTAACTTTTCAAAATCGAACATTCGTAAAAATTTAGCAAGAGTTGGAGCAAGAGTTGGAGCAAGAGTTTAGAGGGAGAAAACGCTTTTCGCAAGAGTATTTTCGCCTGTATGCTCAATACTCTTGCTCAAAACTGTTTAGTGGAGCTGGAGGGGTTCGAACCCTCGTCCAAACAAAGCAAAAACTAGCCTTCTACATGTTTAGTTTATGATTGGGTTTTCAACTGTAACCTGGACATAAACACCCCAGTTACAACTTAGCCTCTTAGAGTTTCGCACACCATCAGAAGCCGACGTTGCACTAGCTTTTTATTGTTGATTTCCCGTGATCCAGTTCTCAAAAAGCGGGAGATCCGGCGGGAAACTCGTCCCTCTTACTATTATTCGGAGTGGATTAAGCGTAATAACATTCAGTTATTAGGCTGCGAGAGCATATGACGTATTGTCAATTATAGTTTGTGACCAGAGATTAACGAGACTCACCACATGGCTCGACATGCTTACACTAATCATCACGAATGCTGTCAAATCCAAGTCAGCCCCATTCAAATTAGAAATACAAAGATACAAAACAAACATGCCATTCACGCATAAATTAACGAATTTTAATGGTCTTACTTGATTGACCAATAATAACTCACTTTGGTCCATAAGCGCTGGCGAAAACGCGGATCAAAATGAGCAGCTGTTCTAAGGTCAATTGATGATTCAATTTTATGTTTATTGTTGAAATAGTAACCGACACCAGCAACGTATCGATTCTCAACTTCGAAATAAGGCTGTACAAAACCAACAATCGTTTCGAGCGAGCCTGCTAGGTAGGTTTCACCAGGATCTAAAGAAGCTCCTTGCAATGGAAAATCGGTACTAAATCGGTAACGCAAACGCTAAAGAAGAGGCTCATAACCCAAAACAACATAACAATCCATCGCATCCTACTTTCTTTTTATCAAAATTAAGGAATTACAATAAAATCGGGAACATCCGTTGTTATAAAAAGATTAAATTCGCATCAAGATAAATTGACTTGAAAAAACTTAGTAAATTCTTTATAAGGTCGTTCATTGGTCCATTTCTAGCGACGTTTTTCATTTCCATGTTCATGTTAGTGATGCAGTTCCTATGGAAATACATTGACGACCTTATGGGGAAAGGACTAGAGCTCTCGATTATTTTGGAATTATTATTTTACGTTTCTGCAAGTTTATTGCCGCTTGCACTTCCCCTGGCAATATTACTTTCTTCAATAATCACACTCGGAAACCTTGGTGAAAACAATGAACTTACGGCACTTAAATCATCTGGTTTATCCATTTATCGCATCCTTCGACCGCTGAGCGTCGTCATTTTCGGTATTGCCATCGGAACATTCTATTTTTCAAACTATGTTATTCCTGTGGCCAATTTCAAATGGCACTCAATCATATGGGACATACAAGAAACAAAACTGAGTGCATTTCTTAAACCGGGTGCTTATACCCAAGAGATCGATGGTTTTAGTATAAAAATCAAAGAAGGAAATAACAGTCGATTTAAAAATATTATCATCCATGATCGAAGGGATGCCAGCGCTTTAAAAACGGTCACCTCTGATTCTGGAGAATTCTATAAGTCGGTGAATGGTGACTACCTCTTCTTCAAGTTATATAATGGTGAATCTATTGAGGAGTTAGCCGAGAAACCCTCTATAGGATTTCTGGACAAAAAGAAATCGAACAACCAGCAGCATTTTTTAGGTCGAAAATCATCCTTTCGAACGGCCACCTATAAAATGAACCTTACCGGATTCCAAGTGAATCGTTCTCAAGACGATATGTTTAAAAATGACTTTGAGATGTTAAATGTCTTCCAAATCGATAAAACGGTGGACTCATTAAAAGAGAATTATATTGAGGTCAATAAAGGATTATCTCGGAATACCCTCGCCAAGCACGCCTATTTTCAATCAACAGGATATCATCCGCTTGTCATTGATTCAGTGCAAATTATTCCGTTTGACAGCGTGCCTATTTACAACGTGAGTGAAATTTCGGATTACGACAAAAAACAAATGTTTGATGAACTCAAAACACAGTTACGAACGAAAATCAATTCGTTAGAGAACCAGTTGGACATTGAGAAATCGAAAAATTTAAACCTCCGGAAATTTGAAGTCGAATTTCACCGGAAATTTTCTTTGTCGTTCTCCATCATTATTCTTTTCTTTATAGGAGCTCCGCTTGGAGCGATTGTGAAAAAAGGTGGATTTGGAGCTCCAGTGGTCATCGCCGCCCTCTTATTCATGATTTACTTTGTATTGATTAGTGTGGGAGACAATATGGCCAAGGAAGAGGTGATTTCACCTTTTTGGGGAATGTGGGGTCCCAACTTCATACTTGCTCCATTTGCTGTTATACTGATGCGGGCAGCCGCGCTTGACAAAGAAGTACGGGACTTATTTAAGCTCAACTTTTACATTAAACGAAGAGGAGTATAATGAAGGTATTGCACGTTTCTAATAAACCCGCATATCCTAGAATTGATGGAGGAGCAATTGCTATTGGTCAACTACTTTTAGGCCTTCTAGCTAATGATCAAACGGACGTTACTCATTTTACACTTTCAACGCATAAACATCCTTTTGACATACGCAATTACCCCACAGCTTTGTCTCACCAGAAGATAGTAAATTTTCCAATAAATACTAAAGTATCAATTTCTGGAGCGCTTTGGTCGCTCATCAAAAACGAATCCTATAACGTTGTGCGTTTTTATGATCGGAGCATCTCAAAAAAAATGGAGAATTACCTCTCGGAACATACCTTCGACTGTGTTATCTTAGAAAGCATTTTTTTGCTCCCTTACGCAGAACTATTTCGCTCAAACGGTATTAAAGTTATTTTGCGCGCTCACAATGTTGAGCACCACATTTGGGAACAACAAGCTAAACGCTGCCAGTCGTTCTTAAAAAAAGTATACCTCAACAAACTGGCGAAGCAATTGAAATTCTATGAGTTAAACGCATTAAAGTCGGTGGATGGTATTATGGCTATTTCCGATCAAGATGCACGTTATTTTCAGAGGCAATTCCCAGAGAAACCAATAGCGGCGATACCTACCTCCTTTTCAAGCGTGAAGGAAACTTCCGATTACACTCAGAATGATTTTTATTTTCTTGGTGCAATGGACTGGACACCGAATGAAGAAGGCGTTAACTGGCTTTTGAAAAAAGTGTTACCAATGGCACACTCTTCACTAAAAATACACCTAGCAGGAAAAAGCATGAATTGTGCGCGAATTTCTTCAACACAGATGCATTGCCACGGTGAAGTTGATGATGCTAGGACATTTATTCTGTCTCATGGTGTCTGTCTCATTCCCATTCAATCTGGTAGCGGAATAAAAATTAAGCTTTTAGAAAACATGGCGTTAGGAAAGCCCATCATCACCACATCGGAAGGAGCTCGTGGAGTTAATGTGATAAACGATGTACATGTAATCATTGTGGATTCTCCTAAGGATTTTGCTGATGCCATGCTCGAATTATACAACAACACAGAAAAAAGAATTCGCCTTGGAACTGCAGCCCGAGACTTTGTAATTCATAACTTTGGCGAAGAAATAATCTCCACACGTATTTTTGAATTCATCAACTCCATATCGTAAACTAGTTGTTATTACTTCCCGCTTCCCATATCCATTGGAAAAGGGAGATAAACTGCGTGCTTACTTTCAACTGAAAGAGCTTGCCAAGTATTTTGACGTGCACCTTATTTCTTTATCAGAAACCCCGGTTACTGAAGCTCAAAGAAATGAATTAACTCCATTTCTTGCGTCGCTTACAGTATATCGAATCAACTGGATTGAAAAATGGCTCGGAGCATTTATACAGCTATTCGGTAAAAAGCCAATCCAAGTGGGGTATTTTCACAATTGGAGAACACAGCGGAAGGTAAATAGACTTCTTGATCACATAGCTCCAGATCATATCTATTGTCAATTAATTCGCGTGGCAGAATACGTTAAAAACTACCACCGTTGCAGTAAGACAATTGATTACATGGATGCCCTTTCCAAGGGAATTGAACGACGAGTAGAGAAAGAAAAAGCTTCAAGAAAGTGGTTGTTTCAGCTTGAATACATACGGCTATTGAATTATGAGAATTCAATTTTCTCTTATTTTGAATACCATACGATTATCTCCGAACAAGACAGGCAGCACATTTTTCACGCCCTGAGAAACTGCATTACCGTTGTCCCAAATGGCGTGAACGAATTGTTTTTCGCCCCATATAAACATGAGAATACAATTGAAATCGTTTTTACGGGAAATATGAGTTATCCTCCAAATGTGGAAGCAGCCCAGTTCATCGTTCACGAAATATTACCGGAACTTCCACAATCGGTTCAGTTGTTGCTATCTGGAGCCACACCGACACCTGAAGTACGAGCACTCAGCAGTGAACGCGTCAAAATTACAG
Source organism: Crocinitomicaceae bacterium (assembly GCA_023264075.1). Classification (GTDB taxonomy): domain Bacteria; phylum Bacteroidota; class Bacteroidia; order Flavobacteriales_D; family Crocinitomicaceae; genus JALQTG01. The sequence goes on along the minus strand of JALQTG010000156.1, from coordinate 5,597 downwards.
GATGGGTAGACGATATTAGAACCAGTTACGCACAGGGACGCATTTTTATCGCCCCGATGTTTATTGGTACCGGCCTACAAAATAAACTGTTGGAAGCGATGGCAATGGGGTTGCCATGCATTACAACAACTCTCGCAAATAACGCGTTAAAAGCCACTCCAGAGGAGTCTATCTTAATTGCAGATGACAAAGCTGCATTTGTGTATCACATAGAGCGACTGCTAAACCAAGACGAATTGTATACTAAAATTGCAACGAATGGAAAGCAGTTCATTCAGATGAATTATCGCTGGTCTGAATGCACCAAAGAATTGGTTGAAATCCTAAAGAAATGATTAATTTTGAGATAATGGAAACCCAGATCAATCAAGTGCGTTCTTCGTGGCCCGTAATGGAGAGATTCTACACCATTCAGGGAGAAGGATATTATTCAGGTCGTGCTGCCTACTTTATTCGAACAGGTGGTTGCGATGTAGGTTGCGTTTGGTGTGATGTAAAAGAAAGCTGGGAAGCAGAGAAACATCCTTCCACAGACCTTAACAGCCTTTTAGAGGACGTTCAAACAAGTGGGACAGATTTTGTCGTAATTACGGGAGGAGAACCAGCTATGTACGACCTCACTACTCTGGTGTTGGCATTACAACATAAAGGAATAGAGGTCGCTATTGAAACATCTGGTTGTTATCCGCTATCTGCACCTATTGATTGGTATTGCTTTTCCCCGAAGAAATTTAAAGCTCCGTGCAATGAAGCTTATGAAAAAGCAAACGAACTAAAGGTGGTCATTTTTCACACCAGCGATTTTGTTTGGGCGGAAGGACATGCTGAACTCCTGGGAAAGGATTGTCAACTCTATCTTCAACCTGAATGGTCAAAACAGGCACAACTCTTGCCCCTAATCATCAACTATGTCAAACGTAACCCGAAATGGCGCATATCGTTACAAACGCATAAATTCATGAATATACCCTAAATATGAACAATATTATATTTCTACTCATTTCTACGCTTATTCTATTCAACTCGTCCTGTTCAACAGCACAGATGGGGTATTCCACCAAAAACAAAAAAGCCATCAAGCAATATGAGGAAGCCAAGAAATTGCCAAATGCTCAGTTGGATGCTTACGGTCGCCCGAACTATGCAGGAGGTATTGATTTATTAAAAAAAGCGCTAGAACGTGACCCAAATTTCCTTGAAGCACATCAATTAATTGGAGAATTTTATCGTATCACGAGAGATAGCGAAAATGCAGTTATACATTTCAAAAAATCGCTTGAGATAAATCCTTCCGCAAATCTAAATGGTATTCTTTATTTTGATTTAGGTGAGCTCCAAATGCAAAACGGAGAATATGAAGATGCTGTCACGTATTTTGACCTCATCCTCAACAGCCGCAGTAGAGCGATTACTGAAGAATTGGCGTGGGCTGCTGACAAAATGAAAAAGAATGCTCTTTTCTCGATTGATGCGAAAAATAATCCTGCTAAAATCGACCCCATTAACATCGGTCCAGGGATCAATACCGAACACCCGGAATATTTCCCTACAATTACGGTAGACGGGCGTACCTTGCTTTTTACGCGATTGATACCATCCCGTGAAAATCCCCGTGGACAAGAAGATTTTTACGTTTCCCAGCTCAGTGAGAAAAACATATGGATGAAAGCTGTTGCGATGCCACAAAACATCAACACCAATCTGAATGAAGGAGCCCCTACTCTATCGGCAGATGGTCGTACCTTAATATTTGTTGCATGCTCTGACGAAACAGGCTACTATTATGGGCCTAATCGAGAAGGTATGGGGAGCTGTGACATGTTCATCACCAAGCGTATTGGGTCTCAATGGATGAATCCTAAAAACATTCCTGGAGAAGTCAACTCAGGCAATTGGGAATCCCAGCCTTCGCTTTCAGCAGATGGTAAATCGTTATATTTTGTGCGTAGAGTTGGACGACAAGGAACCATGCGTAGCGACATCTTCGTGAGTAAAAAAGATTCCAAAGGCAATTGGGGCAGACCAACCCCGTTGCCCCCTAACATAAACACTCCCTACATGGAGACTTCAGTGCTCATCCACCCCGATGGAAGAACGCTTTATTTCTCCTCGAATGGCCACACGGGACTAGGCGGCTATGATATCTACATGTCGCGAATGGATGCGCTTGGAAATTGGGGTGACCCGATCAACTTGGGATATCCCATTAATACAGAAAATGATGAAAATTCATTATTAGTAGGACCAGATGGAGAGGTGGCGTTTTTTGCGTCCGACAGACCTGGAGGGTACGGTGGACTGGACATCTACTACTTTGCGATGCCAGAAGAGTTTAGACCTATAAAAACGACCTACTTTGAAGGATTAGTGTATGACGCAACCACAAAAAAACCTTTAGGTGGACGCTTTGAATTAATTGACTTATCGACTGGGGAAAAAGTTATTGAAGCAGAAGCGGATCAACTCACCGGTGAATTCCTCGTTGCATTGCCCACTGAACGCGAATATGCGTTAAACGTTTCCTTTCCTGGCTACTCATTTTTTAGTAAAAACTTTAACATGACAGAACCTGAAAATGGTTTAGAGGCACTACAAATGGATGTTCCGTTAATCCCGATTGGTCAGGGTGGAAGTGTTACACTTGCCAATGTTTTCTTTGATTTAAATAAATCAACATTGCGCAAAGAGTCGTTTGTTGAACTAAACAAACTTGTTGATTTCTTAACTGAAAATAAATTGACAAAAATAGAAATCGGAGGACATACGGATACCCGAGGAAATGCGAAAGACAACCAATTCTTATCCGAGAACAGGGCCCGCTCGGTATATGAATACCTCCTTGAAAAAGGAATTGATAAAAGTCGTTTATCCTACAAAGGTTACGGCCAAACACAACCAAAAATAAGTGATTCAGAAATAGCCAAGATTTCTTCCGACAAAGAAAAAGAAGCGGCACACCAAACGAACCGAAGAACAGAATATAAAATTGTACCATGATCCATTTTTTGAGATTAACGCGTCCGTTTAACTTACTTGTCGTGGCCCTTACCATGTATAGCCTTGCATGGTATTTCGACAGTGTCTTTTTGTTAGACGCACGATACGGCGCTATGGCTACATTCGATTTCTTTGTACTAGTGTTCTCAACAGTAATTATTGCAGCAGCAGGAAACATCATTAATGACTACTTTGACATCAAAGCCGATCGTGTAAACCGACCTGAACGAATAATCATTGTGCGCCATGTAAAACCGAGAGTAGCTATTCTAGCGCATTGGATGCTGAACCTCATAGCTTTTTCAATGGCGCTCTATCTGAGTTATCGAAATAACTCCTTTTGGTATTTGTTTATACATCTTTTCTCCATTAATCTGCTCTGGTTCTATTCGATGCAATTCAAACGAACATTATATATTGGAAACATAGCTATAGCGCTTTTAACAGGATTAGTTCCAATTCTTGTAGGGATTTATTACAACCAGCAATTGAACTTTGATTATGTCCTTTCTTCATTGGCTCATGGAGAAAAAACAACTATTTTTCCTTTCGAAGTTGTTCACCCTGAAAGATACGCCCTTCTTTTGGGTTTTGTTTTTGGTGCTTTTGCCTTTTTACTGAATTGGGCGCGAGAAATTGTTAAAGATATGGAAGACACCGCCGGCGATAAAAAATTAGGAGCACGCACCATTCCGCTCGTATTTGGTTATCAACGGGCTAAAAGTTGGGCCGCTGTATTACTTTTTTTATCCGTGGCAGGAACCCTAACATTCGTCGTGATTAATAAAGGAATCTTAAATGATTGGTTTTCCTTTTTACCCTTGCTTCCTGCAGCGATAAGTTCCATCATCACCATCATTATGTTGTTCCAGGCGAATGATACGATTTCGTACCGAAAAACACATAAAAGCATAAAAGTCATCATGATTTTTGGAATGCTGCTACCACTCTGGTGGGGGATTTTGTTGAGTTTAGCATGAGATCATGCTTTCCATTTTCAATCCTACACCGACAAAAAAATAAAAACGTATTCGGCATAAACAACAAACGCAATAAATAGGGAGCGACCTATTTATAATTTGACCAGAATATATTGTTTACTATTCCATGGACTTGTGATAGAATGGTCATGTGGGAACAGACCATTGAAGAACTTATCATCAAACGAAATTCAATCCCAACAAAAAAAGCCTTGAATCACAAATGAATTCAAGGCTTTTGCATCTATCGGGTGGAAGACCGGGTTCGAACCGGCGACCTCCGGAACCACAATCCGGCGCTCTAACCAGCTGAGCTACAACCACCATTCATCCATTTCACAGAAATGCTTGTACACATGAATTCTGCTATTGGGACGGCAAATATAGTCAAAAAGAAAATGAGACCACACTTGGGATTGGATTTTTTTTTCTTAACTTAAGACATTCAAAAAAAAAGCAGAATCAATGGAACCAAGTAGATTGATTATCAATGAATTTCGTAAACGCATATACGATGAATCCTTCCCGAGAATATACAAATGTTTAGGAATGCTCACGCACGAGGAGCTTTGGTATTGCGTAAATAAACAAACACCCCCAATAGGTTCATTAGTTCTTCATTTATGCGGTAATGCACGTCAATGGATTGTTGCAGGAATTGGTGGAAAAGATGATATACGGGACCGTGCAAGTGAATTTATTCCTCACCCTTCTATCCGAAGGACTGATCTCATTTTTGTTTTAGAGAATTTAAAAATTCAGATGAACGCAGCTCTAAAAAATATCTCCGAAAACAATTTAGAGCAGCCAATTACTATTCAAGGGCTAAATGAAACCTACTTCTCTGTGCTCATCCATGTATTGGAACATTTCTCCTACCACACTGGACAAATTACTACGCTCACTAAAATTCTGACTCAGAAGCCTACGCATTATTACGACGAAACCAAACTCAACGATAACTTCAAGGCTAATTAGGAATCCGTAAAATGCAGCTTTCTTTCCACGTGTAACTTTCAGGCCTCTGAACTCGTTTCAACTGAAAAGGATTTATGAAAATACTGCTCATTATAATTTCATTCCTGTGCATGTTTGATGACGTTTTTGGACAACAAACACCCGCGAATTCACTTTATCATAACATGATTTCGTACTATAACCCTGCCTTCACTGCAATGCAGTATACGATTCGTGGAGGCATACTATATAGGAACCAATGGGTTGGGATTGATGGCACACCAACAACCTATTTTGGACAGTATGAGCAGGATTTGAAAACTATCAATTCAGGAATTGGAGTCACCTTAATTCGCGATGAAATAGGTTTTTCTACCGTGCAATCGGCACTTATCAATTATCGTTATGAACTTAAACTATCACGGTTGAATCGTCTTTCTTTTGGTATTTCGGGAGGAGCAAATCATGCTTAAATAGGTCCTATTTGGATTACTTGTGACTCAACGAATACAGAACTTCCAAGCAACGCTTCGCAAATGAAATTCACTATGAATGCTGGAGTATTACTCACTCTCAACCGCTTCAAACTAGGATTGAGTTTACTACAGCTTAACCAACCCAACTTTGATCAATTAAATTCAAGAGGTATCATTCATTATTTAC
>JALQTG010000137.1 GCA_023264075.1 Crocinitomicaceae bacterium | reverse complement strand
CTAGTCATATTTCTTATAACTAATGGGTAGTGAGATACAGGCATCTGACTTATTTCATAAGTTAGCTTCTTAGATAAAGCGATTCGTGCGAGCAATTGGAGCATTCTAGGTAATTTTGTTTTAGCTGTCATTAAAGGGCTGGCAGGTTTCTTTGGGAGTGCATTTGCATTAATTGCAGATGCCTTGGAGTCCTTGACGGATGTGCTTTCGTCCACGTTGGTGCTGTTTGGTTTTAAGTACGCCAAACGTCCAGCGGATGATAATCACCCTTATGGTCACGGAAAAATTGAGCCCATTATCACTTTTATAGTGGTTTTACTCATAATTCTTTCTGCCATTTTTATCGGCTATCAAAGTATTCTAAATATCAATACCCCGCATGAGCTTCCAGAGTCATGGACGTTAGTCGTTGTTGGTGGAATTATTATATGGAAAGAAATCTCTTACCGCATGATGTTAAAAAAGGCGAAAGAAACCAAGAGCACTTCGTTGAAAGCAGATGCGTGGCACCATAGGAGTGATGCCATTACGTCATTAGCCGCCTTGGTTGGAATTTCATTGGCGTTGTGGCTAGGTGAGGGCTATGAAAATTTGGACGACTGGGCAGCTCTATTGGCGGCAATCTTATTAATCTACAATGCATTTATCATATTTCGACCTGCATTGAGTGAAATGATGGACGAGCACGTGTACGATGAATTAGTTCGGCAAATTAAAGATTTTTCAGTTACGATAGAAGGAGTGAAGGATACTGAAAAGTGTTTTGTTCGAAAAGCAGGAATGGATTTTCACGTCGAATTGCACTTGATTGTAGAAGGAAGCATTTCGGTTCGCGAAGGTCATACCATTTCACATCTATTGAAAGACGCACTCAAAGAGGAATTCCCGGAATTGGACCATATTCTGATTCACGTAGAACCAACTAATTAAATGAACGAATGAAAATACTTGTTTGCTTATTGTGTTGTGGAGTATTCGCACAGTTTATCGCCCAAGAGAATCACTTAATGTCCCCTCAAGATAAAGCGTATTTATTTCACACCGTGAAGAAAAGTCCAATTTTAGACCAGAATTTGGGACGCTATTTTGAATACACGGGGGAAGAGATTCTGCTGCCCAACGGATTGTTGAATTATGATTCAATGGAGCTGATGATTATCAATCAACCGGATATTTTACGCATCTACACCGACGAGATTAAAAAATCACCTAAAGGATTATTAGCAGAAGCGGCAAACAAACAAGCGGTTTGGGAACTAAACAAAGTACTACAAGCGAAACGAGCAGATGAATTAGACCAAGAAGGATATGTAGAAGCATACACACGCTTTGAAACGTATTTTAAACAGCATTTACCTGAAAATGCCTTTAAAAGCAAAAAAGGCGAGGTCATTGTACATCCAAAAGTAGAAAACGCCCTTAATCCAAGTCTTTCGTTTCAGGATAAATTGGCCACATTGAACGCCATGTCTTCCCTAACTGCACAGGATAAAAAAGAAATTATTGATGCCGCTTCTAGAGCCACGAATCAATGGGTGCAAGAGCGATCTTACGCTATTTTTGAACACCTCGGAGGAGAAGCTATAATGTATTCTAATGTATTAACTGCTGCTGGTGATGGATCCAATACTTCAGGTTTGTTTGAGGAACGGGAAAAAGACGAACGTGGAAGATGGAACAAGGGAATGCCAAAAGCGGTAGGGCTTTTTCCTTACCAGACTGTACTGTTCCAAGATACGAAACGCAGCAGACAGTCGGTGCGACCAGATATTTACACCATACATCAGTTTGAAACAGCTGGAAATAATCGAATGACGAATATTCATTTGGATGTATGGGGCTACAATTCGGATAAGCAAACAACGGTCGTAATCGAAAAGAAAGGCAAGTCGTATCCATTATTTGGCTCCTCCGAAACGCGTTTTCTTTCCCCTGATTCCTCCTTTGCTTCGGGCTTGACTTATTACGCTTTAATTAATCAACTACAAATAGAAGTCAATGAGTTAGAGGAAATGATTTCAGGAAAAAAAGGATTCGATTACTGGTTAGCGTATCATGAGAAAAGAAAGCAGGGAAAGCTGTTGGAGATTGACAAGACCGAGAAGTTACTCAGTGATTTGCGTATCAGTCCAATTAAAACAAACGACAAAAAATACAAGACTAAATCAGGGAAGAAGCGACGTAAGAAAAACCAAGAGAAAGTTGTTCGTTATTACGAAGAATTAAGCGCCATAAAAAGAAAAATTCTTGAGCTTGAAACACTCAAGGAAGAGGCTATTCTTAAGCAAAATAATAAGCTTCAAGACCAGAGTAGAATGCTTGATTTGATTGGTAGGGAGTGGGTGGCCTTTACCGTTGAAGATGGGAAGTATGTGTTTGCTGATTCTGCGACCTTTGATATGTTTACCCAAGAATTCACTTTTCCTGCTCAGGAGCACGCGGAAACATTCGAAATACGACTATTGGCAATTCCTTTGTCACATGAAAGCCATCAAGCCGACGAAGTAATGTTACACATTAACGTGATGGACGCGAAACCGTTGTACAATGCTCGTATACAACTCGAGTTGATCGATGCGTTCGGTTCAGATAAATATGAACTCACCACGCCATTGTTTGCCCCGAAAGATTCAATCGCTATTCGGGTCTTGTTTGATGCTTTATTGGATAAGAAAAAAACACTCAATACAATTGTGCGAGGTGGAGGAATTGGTAAATGGAATGGTTACCGCACGGTGATCGACAGAGAGGCGGAAACGTTATCGTCTTATCCGGGAAGAACGACAGAGGAGCAGCAGCGTTCGAAAATGGACAGTACTTTCTTAAGGTTGCGCACGGCGCAAGTCTTTATTGGGGTAGATCGCGAAATTGAACTAGAAATTAACAGCTTTACCGACCCTGTTGCGAGTAATTTTAATGATGTTTCGGAAGTTATC
>JALQTG010000126.1 GCA_023264075.1 Crocinitomicaceae bacterium | reverse complement strand
CGTTTAATGGTAAGGTTCGATTCCAATTGGAATTGCCATTAGACATGAGCAAAGACGATATCGAAAAAGCCGTAATGGCCGATGAGCGCACTGCAGCTCAGATTGGCGACAAGCAGGTTCGTAAGATGATTGTCGTGCCCGGAAGGATTATCAATATTGTGATTGGATAATCCGAAGGAGAAGCAAAAATTTTCAAGGTAAACCCAACTAAAAAGGCGCCCTGAGGGCGCCTTTTTAGTTGTTTCCTAATTCTTGAATGAGCTTTTCAGAATACTCCTTAAATGCCGCCAACCTAGTGGAGTCCAACGACTTTGCTTCAGGTAATTTTTGTTTATATGGATCAACTTGTTTTCCATTTACCCAAAAACGATAGCAAACATGCGGTCCAGTAGCTAAACCGGTTGAACCTACATAACCAATAACATCCCCTTGTTTCACACGCACTCCAGGCTTAATACCAGGCTTAATTTTACTCATGTGCAAATACTGAGTGGAGTAGGTACTATTATGACGAACCTTTACATAGTTGCCATTCCCAGAGGTATATGAAGCAGCACTTATCTCTCCATCGGCTGTGGTCATGATTGGAGTCCCCGTGGGTGCAGCATAATCCGTACCTAAGTGAGCCTTCCATCGCTTTTGAACTGGATGAAATCTTCGACCACTGTAACGTGATGAAATACGCGTAAAATTTAAGGGAGCTCGCAAAAAGGTTTTCCTCAAACTTCGTCCTTCCTCATCATAATAATCATCAAATCCTAATTCGTTTTCGTATTGAAAAGAGTAATAGTCATTTCCTGAATGTATCAGATTAGCTCCCAATACTCTCTTGAGTCCTACATAGGTAGTATCATCCACGTACTCCTCCTCGTAAATCACTGAAAAGGCATCACCCTTTTGAATTCTAAAGAAATCAATACTCCAAGCGTAAATATTAACCAATGACATCGCTAGAGCATTAGTTCCTCCGGCATTGTTTACAGAGAGGTACAAGGCATCTTCAATTGTCCCTGAAATGACCTTCCTCTTTACGGTACGTTCTTTAACATATTTATGCGCATAAATAGAATCAGAATTCAACGAAACTATAACGTATTCAAACGCATTCTCCGGATAAATAAAATACGATGGAACCGATGAATTTTCTCCTTTCGCAACTTTCACTGTAACTCCCGATCGAATTTTCGTAACATCAAATACTGAATCAATTCTTGATGCTATGGAATATATTGTTGATGTTGAAACTCCACGTTCGCCTAAGATTGAACCAAAACTTTCTCCCGAAGTAATAGTATGATCTTCGAAAACCAGAGTATCCGCAGGTAAGGTTAGATAAAACTTCGGTTCGACCTCTTCTATAGGTTCTTCAATCGGATTAGCTTCTGCACCAGACTCCTTTCCTGGTTTTATTGCAAAAATGATAACAATGATGAAAACGGCTGCAAATAAGAGCCAAGCGTATTTTTTTAACTTCATGAGCCTTGCTCAATTTCTTTTAGTACTTCCTCTACCCAGCTCTTGCCCCATTCTGCGCGCTGATTTTCCGTCCATAATTCTGGATAGAAAATGCGACGTTGAAAGCGCGGCGGCAAGTATTTCTGCCAATTCGTCCCGCCAGTCGCAGGAATATCCGAAGGCTTCTTACTCAAGTAGCGGACCGCAGTTTTATAATGTT
>JALQTG010000216.1 GCA_023264075.1 Crocinitomicaceae bacterium | reverse complement strand
TTTTCTCGCCGCAGCAATTTTCATGTACTTCTTGCGTCGACGTTAACGTATTAAAGAGATGAATAAAGACTAGTGGAAATATTTATCCCCATTGTACTAGCTGTATTCTTTTCGGCCCTATTCTCGGGGTTAGAAATGGCTTATTTAAGTATCAATAAACTACACGTTGAGTTAGAGCGACAAAAAGGTAGTTTGGCTTATAGATCCTTGGGGTATTTGATGGATCGTCCTGCACCATTTATTGCTGCTATTCTTGTGGGAAATAATGTTGCACTGGTTTTATATGGAAACTATATGCATCGTTGGATGGAGCCCATCTTCACAGGTTGGGGTGCATGGGAGTACATAATTCTTCTATTAGAGACATCGATCTCAACACTCATTATTCTGGTACTCGCAGAATTTTTGCCTAAGGTATTATTTCGTCAAAATGCTGAAGGGTTGATGAGTTGGTTAAGTCTCCCAGCGTTTCTTTTATACTGGATATTAAGACTGCCAAGTGCCTTGATGTTAGGTATAAGTAAATTCTTTCTGAGGTTTGTTTTTAGGCTTGAATTACCGGAGGAAACAACTGCGTTTGGCCGTGTTGAGTTGGATCATTATGTCCGTGAAAGAGTTCCGAATAAAGTTGAAGGTGAATCAGAAGTTGACCCTGAACTTGAAATATTTAAAAATGCGCTGGAGTTTCCCGAAACTAAAGCGCGTGAGTTCATGATTCCCCGCACTGAAATAGAAGGTGTTGAAGTACTTACTTCTCCTGAAAGGGTTCGTGAAATATTCATTCATAGTGGATATAGTAAGCTACTCGTATTCGAAGAAAACATAGATCGTATCATCGGCTATGTCCACGCTTTCGAGTTATTTAAAAAACCAGAAAATATTCAAAGAGTTCTTCGGCCGGTAAGTTTCATTCCGGAAAGCATGCGGGCAGACGAGATTTTGAATTTATTCACCCGCGAAAAACGGAATATTGCTATTGTCCTTGATGAGCATGGAGGGACTAGTGGGATGATAACATTGGAGGATGTTATCGAGGAAATATTCGGGGAAATCGAAGATGAACACGATAGTGATGTGCTATTAGAAAAGAAATTGGGAGAAGGAGAATGGCTTTTTTCATCTCGTCTAGAGCTATCCTATTTAAATGAAAAATGGGGTCTGGAATTACCGGAAAGTGAAAACTACAATACGTTAGGAGGATACTTACTAGATCTATATGAAAGCATTCCTGAAAAAGGAACTGTGCTTCGAACAGAACAATTTTTGTTTGTAGTACAAAAAACCAAATCTAATCGACTCGAAGAGGTGCTTGTGAGGGTAAAATAATGCCACTCATTCCTTATATTCGCAGACTCATTCATTAATTGATGTAACATGGCAACAATCGAACGCATTAGACAGCGCTCAGGATTACTAATCGTCATAGTGTTCGTGGCACTGATGGCCTTTGTACTTGGTGATTTATTCCGTTCAGGCGGATCAAAACTTTTCGGTGACCCAAACACCGTGGGGTCAATCAATGGCAAGGATATAACTCGAACAGAGCTCAACCAGAAAATGGAAGAGTTACGTGCGGGCAACCCACAGCAATATGCAAATACAAGCAATATCCAACTGGCTAATTTTGTATGGAATGCAATGGTCTCTGATGAAATTCTTTCAGAGGAATTAGCATCATCAGGAATGATGGTTAGTGACGAAGAAATTGCTATGGACATCATGAGTAACCCTAATGTTCGTCAAAACTTTTCTGATGAACAGGGTAGATTCGACAAGAACCTATTCAACAGTTACCTAAGCCAAGTCCGTGCAAACAAGGACAACAATGATCAAATGTCAGAGATGTGGATACAATGGCTTGCTTTTGAAAATGCCGTATCCAGTCAGTCAAAGAATTTTAAATATAACGCTGCCATAGAAAAAGCCCTCTTTATGCCTGCCGCTCTTACTGAGGTGCAAACGGTCCGTAGCGATGCCCAGCATCCTGCTCAGTACGTATTCGTGCCTTACATAGACATCAACGAAGATGAGATTTCGGTTGGTGAAGAGGAAGCTAAGGAATACTACCAGGCGAATAGAAATGAATTCACCCAAGATGCAGGACGGAATATAGAGTGTGTCAATTTTCAATTAATTCCTTCAGAAGCTGATCGTAACGCAGTAAGAGCTGAACTTGTTACTCTAGGTTTGGAATGGATGAACGTTGAGGATGACAGTACCTTTGTGAACTTAAATAGTGATGATAGGTTTGTCTCTGAATATTTCACTGAGTCCGACTTAGCAGGATCAGGGTTGGATACTATAATTTCTGGCCAAGATGTAGGTTATCAAAAAGGACCTATCGATTTAGGGAGCGCGTTTTCACTAATCAAATTAGTGGATAAGAAGATTATCCCTGATTCGGTTGAAGCTAGACATATTTTGATACCATTCGCAGGCGCAACAAGAGCAGACGCCAGTGTTAAACGTTCACCTATGGAAGCTCAAACACTTGCTGATAGTTTGTTCAAATATCTAGAAGCAAATCCAGAGGCTTTTGTTAGCGTAAGCGATCAGTTTTCATCGGATGTTGTGGCCAAAGGGAAAGGAGGAAGCTTGGGATATTTCAAGCGAGGATCTATGGATAAGAATTTTGAAAACTTTTGTTTTTTCCGCAAAAAGGGAAAACTCGGATTAGTACCCACTCAATTTGGATTCCATATTATCGAAATTACCGACCAACAAGGTGCGATAGATGCGTTTAAGGTTGGTCAGGTGACAAGAAATATTCTTCCTTCTGAAGAGACTATTCAAGCTACCTATACTGCTGCATCTTCTTATGCAGCCGATGCTCAAACCGCCGAGGATTACAGGGCATTAGCGACGGATCGAAATCATATGTTGCGACCTGCTAAAAATTTAGCTCGTTTTGATGAAGTAATACCTGGACTAGGACAGAACCGTCGTGTGGTTCGCTGGGCATGGGACGAAGAACGCGAGGTAGGCAACATCGGGTTATTAGAAAATGACGGGAAAGGTTATGTGGTTGTCATTCTAACGGATATTCTTGAAGATGGAAAAGCTAGCTACGAGCAGGTTGCAGATGAATGTTTACTTGGCGCCAAAAAGGAGGCCAAAAAAGAACTCATAGGTGAAAGGGTAGTTCAAGCATTAAAAGATGCTACTACGATTGAGCAATTAGGAGAAGCCTTGGGTAAAGAGGTTAGAACATTGAATTTCCGAATCAATAATGCTAATATTTCAGGCATAGGTAATGAACCAGATATCGTAGGTACCATATGTGGATTAGAATCCGGAGTGTTAAGCGATGTTTTGTTTGGAGAAAATGGAGCTTTTGTTGTTGTAACTTCTCCAGTTCAGCCAGCTCCAGTGGTTGATTACAATGATTTGGCTAAAAACACACAAAATAGTCTACGCTCATTAGTGAACGTCCAAGCATATAAAGCCTTGGAAAGTAAAGCTAATATTGACGATCAACGTCATATTATGTTCTAAAGAGATTCAAGAAAACTTAATAAAAGCCCGCAGTTCACTGCGGGCTTTTTTAGTTCTAGGACAATCTATTCCAGCGCTCTGCATCAAGTTTTATAAACACGAAAAGCAAGATTGTAAAGCCAAGTAAGGAGGAACCTCCGTAACTAAAGAATGGTAAAGGGATGCCAATGGTCGGTACAAGGCCAATAGTCATTCCAATGTTAATAATCCAATGCGAGAATAATATTACTGCAATAGCATAGCCGTAAACACGAGAAAAAGTATCTTTTTGTTTTTCGGATAGCCACACAATTCGTCCAATCAGTAGGGCAAATATTCCCAATAGTAATGCGGAACCTAAAAACCCCCATTCTTCGCCAATACTGCAGAATATGTAGTCTGTACTCTGTGCAGGAACAAAATTTAGTTTTGTTTGTGTGCCATTGAGAAAGCCTTTTCCAGTCCATCCCCCAGAACCAATAGCGATTAGACTTTGGAGAGTATTATAACCTGCTCCACTAGGATCATTTTCTAGTCCTAATAATACCTTAATACGAATCTGTTGATGTGGAGCTAGGACGTTTTCCATCACTTGGCCAACAGTAAATAGGGTTATAGATGAAAGCGTCAGTGCTATCCCATTCAACAAAAAATAAAAGCGTTTTTTTGGTAGGATGGCTAAGGCAATCAACGAGAAAATGAATACTGTGGCTAAAGTCCATTTCAATGGGTATATCAAGCCAATTACGCTTAAGGCCACCAATGAAAGTACAATTCCAATATAATACCCAGGCATGCCTTCTCTGTAAAGAACAGCTATTAGACCAATGTAAATGAGACTTGACCCTACATCTGGTTGAAGACTGATGATAAAAGCAGGTAAAATGAAAATTAAGGCGGCCACCAATCTATGAGACCATGTTTTTACATCCGTTTTAGGAAGAGCGATATAAAAACCTAACATCAAGGCGGTCGCGAATTTCGCTAGTTCAGAGGGTTGTAGACTAAATCCACCTAAACTATACCAGCTCCGGGCACCACCTATTTTTTTTCCAATGAATAACACCCCGATTAGAAGACATAGGGATAGAAAATACCAAAGAGGGGCAAAGTTAGTCCAAAGCTTAAAATTAGATACTAGGATTCCAATACCTATGATCAAGCTGATACCTAAAAAAAGGCCTTGTTTCCCATATTCTTGAGTAGTATCAAAAATGCTATTTGCTTCCTCATTATACACTGCAGCATAAATGCTCATCCAGCCTGAGAATACTAAAAAGATGTAGGCTAATACCAACACCCAATCTAACTTCATTCTATTTCGATTCCCAAACTTTGCCATCAGAAATT
>JALQTG010000083.1 GCA_023264075.1 Crocinitomicaceae bacterium | reverse complement strand
CAGCGCAAGAATTCCATTTTCGGTAAGTGCGCCTCCGAGTAATTCATTCGCGTAAGTGGAACACGCAAATGCGATGGCAGCGATAGATCCTGAAGTAATCACTGTTAATACACTCCACCCATATAAAAAGGCAAACCGTTTTCCGAAGGCTTCTTTCAAATACACATACACTCCTCCAGCGCCTGGGAAGAGCCCTGCTAATTCAGAATACGTTAGCGCACCCGTTAGCACAATCCCCCCACCAATCAGCCAAGCGAATAAGATATAGCCTTCACTACCTATGAATTGTGACACCGTCTGCGGCGTCAAAAAAATACCAGAACCAATGCACGCTCCAATGACCACCATGGTGAGCCCGAAGGGAGAGATGGTTTGTTTGGGTTTTGTAGCTTTCATAAAACGAATGTAGTCAATAATGCTTTCAAAATGCCCGCCTTCCTCGATACATTTTTGCTTTGCTTCTTCGGCGTATATCAAAAACACTCGGCCGCCGGGATAATTCGTAAATTAAAAACCATACCCCGCTACAGAGACCTAGATGAAGGAGCGTGTATCAAAAGTAGTATCTAACAGCTCCCTACATCAACTCCCTCATCGCATGCGCTATATCTGAATCTAGTTCAGGCGTAACGTTCACGAGTGGCAACCTTAGTTGTGCTCCCATAATTCCTCGCTCCTTCAAGGCTGACTTCACCCCAGCAGGATTTCCTTGTGCAAAGAATAGTTTGGTGATCTCTAATAAAGCATAATGTTGTCCTCTTGCCGTTGACCAGTCGTCGTTTAATGCCGCATTCACCATTTTAGTAAAACGCTCTGGTAGCGCATTAGCAACTACTGAAATCACACCTTTTGCCCCTACAGAAATCATAGGAACAGTCAATGCATCGTCTCCCGAAAGCACATCAAATCCTTCGGGAGCATGCTGGATGATTGACATGATTTGCTCCATATTTCCAGAAGCTTCTTTCATCGCTACTACATTTTTAAATTCCGTGAGGCGCAAGGTAGTTTCTGCTAGCATATTTCCACTTGTGCGACCGGGTACATTGTATAAAATAATGTCTTTGTCTGTCGCTTCTGAAACTGCTTTGAAGTGCTGATAAATTCCTTCTTGCGTCGGTTTGTTGTAATAAGGCGAAACACTCAACAAACCATCAACACCTGCTAAGTCCAATTGACCTAATTTCTTGACGATTCCATCCGTGTAATTTCCTCCAGCACCCAATACTACTGGAAGTCTTCCTGCGTTCTCATCAATAACGGTTTCCAAAATCAATTGCTTTTCTGAATCAGAAAGAACAGGCGTCTCACCTGTTGTGCCTTGAACTACTAAAAAATTAGTTCCACCTGTAAGTTGAAGTTGAACCAAGCGACGCAAGGCGGCGGTATCTACATCACCAGCTGCTGTAAATGGCGTAACCAAGGCTACACCAGTTCCGCGGAATTTATTCATCTTATAATTGTTTCAAATATTTAACGGTCAATTTTATCAATTCCTCCTCTGACTTCTCTTTAAGCGAAAAAGCAAGATCAAATTTAGGTAAAGATTCTCTATCGTATCCTATACGATATTTAATTTTTAAACTATTTGTGAATTTTAAAACATTTTTATCCATTTCCCAGCACAAACATATCATTGCATCGAAGCTATGATAAGCAGCAAATGATTTTAGTTTTTCATTTTTCAGTGCACCCACAAAATTAAAATCACCCCAACAGATATAATTTATTCCTTTAAAGGCAGGGAGCATATCAGGCAACTTTTTCTCTGGAACGACAAATAAAAATTCGAGCGCAATTCCTTTAGAAAAAGCTGCTGTTGTCAACTTCACTAACTGTTTTAACTCTTTAGAGGAGCGAAACTCTGTCACCACTAATATATCAGTTACTTGGTTAAAAAACGTGTTGTCTGGAGTAGATTTAATCATAACTTTAAGAAATCATCGCGTTAAATTCCTGCTCAGAAAGAATGGGAATATTCAGTTTATTAGCTTTGTCCAATTTCGCGGGACCCATATTTTCTCCTGCAACAACGAAGTCTGTTTTGGCAGAGATGCTTCCCACATTTTTTCCACCATTCGATTCAATCAGTTTTTTAAGTTCATCTCTCGAAAATAAGGTAAAAACACCAGAAACAACAAAAGACTTTCCTTCTAACTTATTCGAATCTTGCGCAATTTCTTCGAGTTCGAAGCGGAGTCCTTTGCTGCGCAATTTGTCTACAATACGAACGTTAGTTTCATCCCTGAAGTGACGGATAATACTAAGTGCAATCTTATCCCCTACCTCATCAATGGCAATTAAATCATCGTAGGTAGCAAGTAATAAATTATCTATATTCTTTAACGATTTGGCTATTTTCTTTGCAACAGTTTCACCTACGTGACGTATTCCAAGAGCAAAAAGTACCCGTTCGAATGGTACTTCCAGCGATGCCTTTAGTCCATTCAATAAATTCTCTGCAGATTTCGTCCCCATGCGCTCCAATCCTTCAATTTGTTCTAGGGTTAAATCATACAAGTCGGCACTGTTGTGAATTAATCCCTCTTTAAATAACTGGGTAACTGTCTCAGTACCTAAACCATCGATATTCATGGCTTTCCTTGAGATGAAATGATCGATTCGTCCAGTAATTTGAGGAGGACACCCCGTATCGTTTGGACAATAATGCTGTGCTTCTCCATCGTATCGGACAAGCGGAGAATTACACTCAGGGCAGTTTTCGATAAACTCAATTTTGTTTGCTGTAGCCTTTCGTTGTGAGAGATCTACCCCAACTATCTTCGGAATAATTTCTCCTCCTTTTTCTACATAGACTATATCACCCTCATGCAAATCGAGTTTTTCAATTTGATCAGAATTATGCAGGGAAGCTCTTTTTACAATGGTACCTCCCAGAGCAATTGGGGTCAAATTTGCAACTGGAGTAATTGCTCCTGTTCTTCCAACCTGATAGGTTACCTCCTCGAGTAGTGAACTTACACGCTCAGCTTTGAACTTATAAGCAATTGCCCAACGTGGTGATTTAGCTGTAAATCCTAATTGTTTTTGCTGCTGATAATCATCTACCTTAATCACAACGCCATCAATTTCAAAAGGCAAATCGGCGCGTGCCTTGTCCCAATATTGAATGAAGTCAACAATACCCTCTATGGATGACACTTTCCGAATATAATTCAACACTTCTTTCGGAGTCTTAAACCCCCATTGAGCGGCTTTATTCACCGTTTCGAGGTGTCCTATTGTACCCAAGTCCTCACCATAAACTCCATATAAAAAGCAGTCGAGCCCGCGTGAAGCAACAACAGAGGAGTCCTGTAACTTAAGTGTACCTGAAGCACTATTTCTAGGATTCGCGAATAGGGATTCTCCTGTTTCCTCACGTTCTTTATTTAGCCGCTGAAAATTAGCGAGTGGAAAAAAAATTTCTCCCCTTATTTCAAAAACAGCTGGGTAATCTCCTCTCAGTTTCAAAGGTATAGCACGTATTGTCTTCACATTTGCAGAAATATCTTCTCCTTGCATTCCATCTCCACGAGTAACTGCTCGCACAAACTCACCGTTTTCATAACGAATTCCTATTGCCACACCGTCATACTTCAATTCACAGACATAATTCAGGGGACCACCAACACCTTTCTTCACGCGATTTTCCCAATCAATTATTTCTTCTGTGGAATAGGTATTGGACAAGGATAGCATGGGGTATTCGTGAACAACCGTCGGAAACTTCTTGGTTATGTCTCCTCCTACCCGCTTTGTAGGACTATTAGCATCTGCCCATTCAGGAAATTGGTTTTCCAATTCTTGCAATGCACGCAGAAGTCCGTCAAACTCCTCATCAGAGATTTCAGTTCTACTCTCCACATAATACAAGTGATTGTGGTAATTGATGAGTTCAGACAACTCTTCTATTCTCGATTTCGCCTCTACTGTATTCATTCAACTCAGTTTGTTGCTACATCCAAGCTTTCAACATCCTATTTCTTCCTTGAAGGTCTTGTCTAATCTCGATGTTATTAAAACCTATCCTTTTCAATAGCGCCCGTGTTTCATCCGCTAAATCCTCATTTAACTCGAAATACAATGCACCGTTCAAAGCTAACTTTTTTACTGCGAATTCGGCAATTTTTTGATAAAAAATCAAAGGAGATTCATCTTCCACAAACAGTGCTAATTCTGGTTCAAAATCAAGCACGTGAGGAGCCATACTGATGCTGTCTTTCATAGGAATATATGGCGGATTTGAAACAATGACCGTATAACTCTCTTTGTAA
>JALQTG010000043.1 GCA_023264075.1 Crocinitomicaceae bacterium | reverse complement strand
TGCAGTATCTTATCTAGTTGAGTGAGTACTTTGTTTTGCTCACGATACGCCTCATTGTGATGTGTATTTTTACACGTAAGTGAACAGAATTTTTTATTTGATCGGCCTTGGAAGGTTGATCCACACTGAGTACAAGTAGTCGTTTTCATATGCAGTAGTTTTATGGATCTGGTAAATCTTTACGAAAGGCTCACTGAAAAGTTTCATATTTGCAATTTATCAAGCATGTTCGATTTTCAAAAGCACAGGAATTTCAAAAAGAGCTACCGGCTCGTCATTCGCATTGTACTTTACGGATTGATTACTGGTGCATTGCTTTTTTTAATCCGCCATCAGCAAAATAAAATCAGTCCAGCAGATTCTTCACCGATAGAAATTCAGGAAATTGAACTAGGGGACTCCCTTTTTCTGTTAGAAGAACCATTGAAATAAGTAGGTGGATTCCTACGCTTTGCGTTTAACCTAATCATAGGTTGTTTAATGGCGTTCTGAAAAGTGCGGAAACATACCATTCTATTGTAGGCGATATAATATGTTGAATGGTTACAGTCAATCTGAATTAAATTCAGTTCTTTGGGGTTTACGAATAGTAAATCGTAATTTTGCGTGCTTCCATGAGTACTCTTAGAACATATCAGCCACTTCATTCCCTTCATCGCAATTGGTTTCATGCAGTGCTCTGTCTTCTATTGTTAATTCCTATTTATACCGACTCACAAGAAATCTTACGAGGTAAAATTGTAGACGAAACAAACTTAGGAATTCCTTTTGCCGAGGTATATGTGAAAGACATGCCTGATTTACGGGTAAAATCAGATATTGAAGGAAATTATCTAATGCGGCTTCAAGAAGGAGAATACCAGATGGTGTTTCAAGCCATGGCATATGAGCCCCGTGAACTTTTTTTGGTGGTGCGACAAGGAGATAACGAAAAGAACATTCAGTTATTCCCGATTGACATCAACGAATTGGATGAGTTTAGTTATTCAACCAAAAAAACTAATCCGGGTCGTGATATCATTAAAAATGTCGTAGAAATCAAAGACAAGCTCGATTTTAACCAATATGAACACCATGTAGACGTGTACATTAAAGCCGTTGAAAAAATTGACAAAAAAGAGGAGAAAAATAAGAAAGAAGAGGAGGAAGACCCTTTCGATGAAGAAGAGAAGGCTCGTAAACAAAAATTAGAGCAAGTTGCCAACTTCAACTTAGTAGAAATTGAGTTAACCCGCAATTATGCTCCACCAAAATATGTGAAAGAATTAAGAAATGGATATTCAAAACGGGGAAATGATCGAAACCTCTATTACTTAACGACCACAAAAAGTAATATCAATTTCTTTAAAAACTTACTTTACCTTGACGATTTAAATGAATCTCCGATTCAATCTCCAATTAGTACTGCTGGAATATTGTCCTATAAGTACAGACTCTTAGAGCAAATCGAAGAGGAGGGGAAATTAAAGGTTCACAAAATAAAAATCATCCCTCGAAGTTCAGCAACTTCAACATTGGAGGGGTATATCTGGGTGCAGGACAGTACTTGGCTTGTTCAAAAACTAGACCTTACGCTCGTTAAAGGGAATTTGTACATCTATGACTATTTTCAAGTTATTCAAGAATTCGACACCTCTTCAGATACGCTTTGTCTGCTTACAAAACAAGAAATGAACTACGGGGTCAAGTACAAAGAACAGTCGTCTACCTGCAAAACTGTTGTGAACTACAAGGGTTATAATTTTCAACCCAATTTTCCTTCAAAATATTTCGGCAACGAAGTCGCTATAACGTCAAAGGACGCCTACGAACGTGACACAAACTATTGGTCACAAAGCAGAATGACACCATTAACTGAGGAGGAAATCGCCTTCATCAAAAAGAGAGACAGTATTGAAAATTTATTTACAAAAACAGAATACCTGGACTCTGTTGATAGCGTCTTTAATAAAGTGACATTTTGGAAGGTAAGCTGGTTCGGTGTGGACCATCGAAACCGTGAGAAAAAAACGCAATGGACAATCAGCTCCTTAGCGGCTATGATTCAACCCATTTATATTGCAGGTCCTAGGGTTGGTCCGAGTTTTGATTATTTTAAAAAATGGGAGGATGAGCGTACTTTTGACTCCTATTCGCGCATTGACGTAGGAATAAAAAATGGTGACATTAAGGGGCGAACTCAAGTGCGCTACAAATACAACCCTTTTAACTTTGGGACAGTTGGAGCTGACTTCGAACATAACTTTGATTTAATACGAACGTTCGACGCTTTCACCCAGGTATTGCTCCGCGAAAATTTCTTTGAATCCACCGAAATAGGTTTGTTTCACAATTTCGAAATTGTCAATGGTTTATACCTACAGAGTAATCTATCATTAACCGCACGACGACCAATCTCCGACAATATAGAGTTTATTACCTGGCTCGATGATGCGATTGGAAATAATGAGCCACCTGAATTTGATCCATATAACGCACTCATGGGAGATATCACATTGAGTTATGTTCCTTTTCAAAAATACATGCGTGAACCTTATCGAAAAGTAATCCTAGGATCTAAATGGCCCACATTTTATGCGTACTATGAAAAAGGTATTCCTGATTTAATGAACAGTCAAATCAACCATGATTACTTGCGCTTGGGAATACGACAAGATTTCAAAATAGGTACATTCGGAACAACAACCTATCACACTACCTCCGGGAAGTTTTTAAACTCGAAAAACCTGAGAGAGATTGATTATAAATTCCACCGCCGATCCGACCCTATCTGGTTTTCCAACCCTTTGTTCTCATTTCAAGATCTTGATACCTCACTCCCTACACTCGATTGGTATTTTGAAGCGCACGTTATTCATCATTTTAACGGAGCGTTGATTAATAAAATTCCATTCATGAAAAAGACTCGAATTACCACAGTTGTAGGGGGTGGTTACCTGAATGTTCCCGAGCACAATTGGCAGCACTATGAGGCATTCGCAGGGTTTGAGCGGATATTTAAATTTTCACGTAGAAGATTACGTATTGGGATTTACGGAATACTATCGGATGGAAACCAAATTGATCCGCGCGCCAGCTATAAAATAAGTTTTGCCCTACTCGATAGGCGGAACATGAAATTCAATTTTTAAACTCCTTGAAGCTCTTGCAAGGCGTGTTGTGCTAAATCTTCTCCCAAGGTACTCTTATAGTAATATACATATTCTACCGAGAAATCGGAAACCTTTCCTTCTCATCTTCATAATGACAAATAACTGTACTCGAGAAGCTGAGCGCGAAACCAACCACGAGGGAGGATTCTAGAGACATATTCATAAAAAAGCTTAGTCCAGTAAAGCTCATTAAAAATAACACTCCGGAAAACAACAAAACAGTAATGATCATATGAGAAGAAGCTGTCAGTAGAACCTCCTTTTTTAATAAATTAGACACTTTGATTATCAACCCAATGGTAATGAGTAGCAACGTTATTCCCAAATCAGCAATAACATCAAGGACGTCTTTAAGGTTGCCTTCTATCAAATCAGCATAATTCAAGAAAAAGCCTGCTAACAAAAAACCGACCAACGTTGGAAGACCTAGTTGTTTCATCAGTATTCCGCTAACGAATGCCACACCCAACCAAATCGCATCTATGTATATCGGATCCATGAATATAATTTAATGAAATTCACTTCAGTTGTTTAAAAGTTAATCATTAGATTTTTTTGGTATTTATTGCTAATTATCTAATTTTGAACAACTAAATAAAATGCAATGAGAAATATACTAACTACCCTACTTTTCATTTTCGGCTTATTGTCCTTTTCTGCCGGTCAAACATGGCAACAATTGGGCGGATCGTTTCCAACGAACACCGTTCGTCCAATACTAAAAAACTTAACTAATGGAACACCTGTGGTTGTTTTTTCAAATACGTCGAACAACCTTTCTATTGCTATTTTTGATGCGGTTAACCTTGCATGGGATTTTCGAACATTTACAGGTATCAATACCGTTCAAAACTTGAGCGCCGATGTGGTAGGTGACAAAATTTTCTTTGGATGTAAATCTACTTCTACCACCTACGGGGTGTATTATTTTGACGTTGCGTTGGATCAATTGTTTACGATATCGACCAGTACACCTACCTACTTTAATAATAACGTGGCAATTTCAGTAGGGAGTTTTTCTCCATTGAGAATTGCGTATGCTTATCAAACGAATTCAAATGGTGCTCTTGGATGTGCAGAGTGGGATGGGTCTACTTGGCAGCATGTAGGAGATAATTCCATAGATATTTACCAAGGTATGAGTGCTTATGAGAATCTTAAAGTTAATACGGATGCTAATTTTATTCACATTACATCGAATTTTGATGAGGATATGGATTTTCCTATTCGTGTATTTAGAAAAGCATGGGGTAATACAGGGAGCTTTCTGCAGCCAGCTGGAAGTCCAATTGACATTGACGGTGCAAACTTGTTTGATGTTGCAAATGGAAAAGTTGATCAAGGAAATCAACCAATATATAATTACATTGAAAATAATGTAAATAATTTCAACCTTGTCCAAACTAGAAAACACCAAACGACGAACGCGCTCACAACAAATCAAGCTAACTTTGATGCCTTCTATGATGTACTTGATATTGCATCGGCAGGTGATGATGGAATTAATTATGTATTTTACACAGAAAATAGCCAAGAAGTAGCACCCAACCGTGTAATTAGATCCATCAATAGTGGTACTTGGACTACGGTAGGTACACCCATTCAAAATGGGGTGATATCCAACATAGACATTAGCATGAATGGCCAAACGGACAAACCATTCGTGGGTTATCAGCTTAATGGTAACTATATCGTAAAATCCTTTAATCTTGCTCCGAATTTCGAAGATGAGGGAATTCCACAAAATATTTGTGCCAACAACGGTCAAAGTGTAGTGCTCGATTATCTACTTTTCCTGGATGATGATGGGGATGATTTAGTTGTTTCTGGAGTTACATCCTCAAATCCGTCAGTGATATCAACAGCAAATATTGTCGTAAATAAAATTAGTTTCAATGCTGCAACAGGTGAAAACATTTATGAAGTAGAAGCGACACCAAGCTCTGGAGCCAGTGGAACAGTCACCATAACAATTTCAGTGACCGATGGAATAGAAACAGCGTTTCATTCCTTCAACGTGACAGTTCATCCATTGTATAATGAAGTGGATGAGGCAACCATTTGTGATGGAGACACCTATGTTTTTGGAACTCAAACATTATCCACTGCTGGAACCTACACTGAGGTATTCACTTCTATCCAAGGATGTGACTCAACGGTAGTACTTACATTAACGGTCCTTTCAACATATAACGAAGTTGATCAAGTCACTATTTGTGCGGGAAGCTCCTACCAGTTTGGTACACAAACGTTGACTTCTGATGGAGTCTACACTGAAACATTTACTTCAACAGGCGGTTGCGACTCAACTGTAGTACTTACGTTAACTGTAGCAAACCCCACATTTAATCTACCGACAAACGAAATTTGTTCTAATGGCAACCCGATTCAACTGATGAACTTTGTAAGTCCTATTGGTGGTACTTTCTCGGGGCAAGGTGTATTCAACAACAAATTTCATCCAGACCAAGTAGCACCAAACAACACTTATACAATTACCTACACACGTTATTTTTCGACACTAAGTTGTACTGCTACAGCAACTCAGGAATTAACAGTTCGCCCAACGCCTCAAATAGTGGTAAACGTAACTGATGCAACATGTGGCCAAAACGATGGTAGCGCAAGCGCAAGCTTCACCTCCGTTGGCTCAAACGGACTTCATAATATCTACTGGAGTAATGGAATTAGTGAAACACAAGTTACTTCTTCCACGAATCCAGATTTGGAAGGTGGTCTCTATTTCATATATGCA
>JALQTG010000309.1 GCA_023264075.1 Crocinitomicaceae bacterium | reverse complement strand
AGATGGTACAATTGATACTATCCAAGGTTTAGGTGACGGATTTAATATCTACGAAAACGTAGGACTCTATGATGTGTCTCTTGAGATAGTGAGTGATTATGGATGTAGTTATTTTAAAAATTTTAATGATTTAATAAGTGGTTTTGGATATCCTACGGCAGGATTTTTTGTAAATCCATCTCCCGCTTCGGTTTTTGAGCCCAACGTCATCGTGTATAGTAATTCATCCTATGATGTAGTGAGTTACCAATGGTTTGCAGATGGGGCTACACCTTCGCAGAGTTTCCTTCAAAATGTTCCTTTATCTTACCCTAATGAAGTAGGTGATTATCCTGTGACGTTAGTTGTAACGAATGCATATGGATGTACAGATACAATTACACGTCCAGTGATTATTCAAAATGAAGTAATTCTTTACGCACCGAATACGTTTACACCTGACGGGGATGAATTCAATGAACGTTGGAGAGTATATATTGAAGGAATTGATATCTATGATTTTCAATTGGAAATGTACAACCGTTGGGGTGAGTTGATTTTTGAATCAAGAGACCCTGAAGGTTCTTGGGATGGCACTTACGGAGGGAAAGTAGTACCAGAAGGAACTTATGTATGGACCATTCGAGCTTCAGATGCCGAGAATGACAATAAATACGAGTTCAATGGACACGTCACTATTCTGCGCTAATCAGGCTAGATAACACGTAGGATTTGTAATTCATAATAGAGAATTGAATTCGGTGGTATCAATCCAGTTTGTTTATTGCCGTATCCTAAATGAGGAGGAATAATTACGTGGATTTTCCCGTTTTCTTTCAACATCATTAGAGCTTCTTGCCATCCAGCTATGAGTTCTCTTACTTGAAACGTTATGGCATCTTCCGCTGTGATGATTTGAAAAACTTCGCCTGATAGAAAGGTACCCTTGTATGCAAAAGTTACTTCATCTGTCATACGAATATAATCCTCGCCTGTGCCTTCGTCTATGATTTTATAGTGCAATCCACTTTCAGATTTTGTAAAGTCATCAGCTTTGGATGCGATAAACGTTTGTATTTCTTGATCGAATTGTGCTAAATCCCCTTCATTATAGGTTTGACAGCCGCCGAAAATAGCAGCGGCAATAGTCATGCAGAATATTTTTTTCATGGATGTATTGATTTCAATAATACGGGTTCTACGATAAATCCTTCTTTTCTTAGTAAAGCGACTAAACCATGTGGTCCTCCGAGGTGACCAGCGCCAACGGCTATAAAACAATTGTTTTTCTTGATGTAGGTTTTTATTTGTGGAATCCAATCAACATTTCTATTTGTTAGGAATTCCTCTTCAAATGAATCCGAACCCATTTCTGAACCTGTAATAATGGACGCTAAACTATCAATGTTTTGGTCTAAATAAAGGGCGATAAGTTTATCCGTTTCTTCTTTTGAATTGTCTGTATTGCGAAGGGCTGTCATGACCATCTCAACTTGCTCTTCCATGGTCATCTTATCGAAGAAACCGATTTGCTGCTCTATCGTTTCTAGTCCTTCGATTTTAACGTTGTTTTTTCGGGCATGTGCTTCGAGCGACATTTCATAACTCGCTGGATTTTCTCCAAACGATTCCTGTGTTAATAGTTGAAGTAAAACCATCGGTTTCATCCTACTGTAGCGCGAAATGACTGTTGAACTGTCTTGTTTTAATGTATTTTCAAAATAGTTAAATAAACTGTCGCGCTGTTCTTTGGCGAAAAAATCAAAAAGACTCCCTTCTTTCAGAATCATAAATTGAGCGGCAGACAATTGTTCACTAATTCCGCCAATTTCCATAATGAGCAATTCTGAATTCTTTACTTTTTCTTTAAGACTTTCAGGAAATAAAAAGTTTTCTTGTGGAATGAGATGCATTGTCCCAAATAGATAAGAGGGTGACTTTACTTTTTTTCCTTTTATTTCCCATAACAAAGAACTAGATTCTTGTGCAAATATACCGACAGCGGCTAGAAGAGAAAGAAAAAGGGAGGAAAAATATTTCATCATTATTCTTTTTACAAATGTACGTCTTATCCAAGGCATTTTCAACTTGGATACAGTATTCGTTCGTCAAATCCTATTTACCCCTTCATTTTTATTAAATTCGTGCCAAAGATTGAATACATGAAGATTTCCGCATCAATATATTCCGATAAAGGAAGAGAATTGGCAGTAACGATTGAGGATTTAGTCAATCATCAAGTTGATTTATTACACGTGGATTGTAATGATAACATAGCCGTTTTTGACGATATACAAGCGATTCGCAAGCAATGTTCTCTTCCGATCGACTTGCATATAATTACTGAACAACCTGAAAAATATTTCGATGCCTTACGCGCTACACCGGTCGAACTCGTTACGTTTCAATACGAGCAACTTCCAACAGGATTTCAGTTTCCCGATGATATTCCAGGTAGCAAAGGGCTCGCTATCGTGACCCCAACACCAATGGATGTTTTCGATGAATATTCCGATTTTGATTTCTTATTAGTAATGGCTACTGTGCCTGGTCAAAGCGGTGGTGTGTTTGATCCAGTTAATTTCAAGAAGATTCGCCAATTTCAAAAAAAATACCCAGGAAAGAAAGTACACGTTGATGGAGGTGTAAATGGAGAAGTATCATTTATTCTCAGAAATATGGGGGTTCATGCTTCTGTTTCAGGAAGTTTTTTGTTTAATGCACCCAGTATAGGTCAGGCATTAATGGATCTTACGAAGCGGGAAATTGAATCTCAATTTAAGATCAAAGATTTTATGATTGACCGATCGGAATGTCCAATTCTCCAACTTAACGAACTTACACTCGAATCTTCACTGCGCAGTATAGAAAGTGGTAGTCTCGGTTTTTCCATTGTTGAGGAGGCTGGTAGATTTGTCGGTATCATATCAAATGCAGATGTTCGGAAGGCTTTATTGAAGAATATCAGTGCATTGGATAAACTAGATCCACAAGAGTTAATAAATCCATCTCCGGTAACGATTCATGAGCATTTAACGGTGAATGAAATGCTGCAGTTTGTTCGCGACCAAGCGATATCGATTATGTATCTCCCCGTATTAAACCATAAATATAACGCCACTGGGGTTGTAAGTTTCCTCAACTTGATTAAAGGAGAAATTTAATATTTTAATATTTTTTAGGTGGGTTGTACAAAATCGTTTAAATTTAAACCTCATTATTCCAATCATATGAAGCAAATTTTATCTACCCTAATTCTTCTATTTACTCTGGTTGTTAATGCACAAGATGACGCTCCGATTTCCAAAGAAGCATTTTACGGAACGTGGAGAGCATGTGGGGATGTAAATTTTGATGAAGAAGCCGATACACTGGTTTTCCAACGTGACAATTTAGCTTGTATTGATAATAACTGTGGAGAGAATGATTGGTCATTCCGAGAGTCAGGAACGGTAGAGTTTATTTTTACTGACGGTTGTGAGAATGGATTTCATTCCAAATCTAAGAACCCTAAACGCTGGATGTATATTCAGAAAGATAATATGCTAAAATTCATTAATAACTATGGTTATAAGGAATATTTTCAAGTGCTGGAACTGAAAGAACGTCTCGTGCTTGTGCACCGAATAGACCTAGAGGAATAATGGTCGTTTCTGAATGAAGTATAGCTAACAACTAAAAATGTGCTTATGAAATCAGTAATTGTTGCTTGTTTTGGACTTTCTGTGGCATTTTTCTCAAGTGCTCAAACGCAATATAGTGCTTATACTGCTATTGGTAAAGGTGTTGCAACAACTTTTTTGCGAGATTATCAATCATTAGGAATAAACTCTTCTGCCTTAGGTTGGGGAACTGGCTTTAAAGGAAAGAATTTCGTGATGGGAACTTCTGAATTTGCATTTGGAATTTCTAGTCCCGAGCTCAATAAAGAGAAGCTCCAGAATTTTAGTAATGCATTGTTGAATCAGGTGCGAGATAAAGAAAATTCTTCATTTGACCTCCAAGCACAAAAAGATGCCGCTTTAGACTACGCCAATGCGGGAATAGCTGTGAGTTTTGATTATAACTGGATGGGCGGTTCATTTTATAACGAGAAACTAGGTGGAATTGCATTTTCAATTCGGGAACACTACGATTGGTTTTCTCAAATCAATGAACAAACAACTGACTTAATATTTCGGGGTCGAGCTTCCTCTTATTTTGATTCCCTTACAGTAGCTATTAATGGAGATACATCGACTATAGCCAATAATCCAAATCTTTCAGAAGACACATTGGATGCCGCTCTTTTCGGATCGCGCAATAATCCCTTGCTCTTGAGTGAAATTACGAATGGGAGTAAAGTCAAGTTTTTGTGGAATAGAGAATTTAACTTCGGATGGGGAAGACGAATTATTGGTAACGACAGCACATTTGCCATATATGTTGGTTTAGGTGGACGAATCATTCAGTCGATGGCTTTGTTTGATTTTGCTTCCGACGAAGATGGTTTTGGCCTGTCTTCATCTGTTTCTCCCTTTTATGGAATTGATTACGGTGCTATTCAGTTGCTCAATCCGAGCTCTTTTTCTGAAAATAAAGGAATATTACCAAGTATTGTAGGAAGTGGTTATGGAGTTGATATTTCAGCGAGTGCGTTTTTACTTGGAAAAATTAAAGTTGCAGCCGCTGTGAATAATATCGGAAAAGTGACCTATACGCGAAATGTCTACACCGTTCGGGATACCGTCCTGCGAGGAATGACGCTTCCTGGTTTGGAAGACTACAATGTCACGGAAGGAATGAACC